>JAEZHR010000215.1 GCA_023416415.1 Pseudomonadota bacterium | reverse complement strand
AAGGCCATGTGCAAACTGACTTCCAATTCCTGCGCAATCATGCTTCCTCCATCACGCTCTGCAGGGGGTGTCCTGCCTTTCTGGCGTTGGTTAAAACCAATTCTACTTTAGTGGACGCAATGTCCTTGGGATAAACGCCGCACATGCCTTTGCCATCGCGGTGGACCTTGAGCATGATCTGGGTTGCCGTTTCCCGGTCCTTGTTGAAATACTCTTGGAGAATCGCCACGACGAACTCCATGGGGGTGTAATCGTCGTTTAGAAGCAAAACCTGGTACATGGGCGGCGGCTTGAGCTTCTGCTCCTGCCTTTCGAGCACCGTACCGTTGTCATGCGGGGTTTCCATGCATCTATTTTATTGCTGCGGCTTGCGCCTATGAGTGGAAGATTGGGACGCAAAAGCTCCATACCGATATTACGCCGTTTCCGCTCGATTCGCAGATGATGCCGACCTTTCCGAATTCAAGAATCGGGCCCGAAAACGGGGTTTGCATTTAATCAAATGACAGAGCCAAACTTCCTTGACTTTTATAATTATTACAGGAACAATGGAATGCATTGACAAGCACGAGGTTCAGCCATTGTCAATAAGAAGTGAGCAAGTTATAAGAGGGGGCAGCGTGACGCGAGGCTTCTTGCTTTTACGGCTCGTGTGATTAGCTATTCAATGAAAGACGCTTCTATGGCAACAGGTACTGTCAAGTGGTTCAACGACTCCAAAGGCTTCGGGTTCATTACCCCCGATGACGGTGGAGAAGATTTGTTCGCCCACTTTTCCGCAATCCAAATGCAGGGCTTCAAGACCCTCAAAGAAGGTCAAAAAGTTTCGTTCGAAGTCACGCAAGGCCCGAAAGGCAAGCAAGCTTCCAATATCGTCAACGCCTGATCCGGTTATCAGCGTTGACCACACACCCCGCATAGCGGGGTTTTTTTTCGTCCGGAGCAAGGCGTTTCTCGCGCTGCAGCATTGATCCTGCACAGATGTGCCAGGAAATGCCTGTAAAGTAACAGTTCATGAAGCTCCGGCAAAAATTCATTCTGCTCGCAATCGTCCCGCTGATCGCCGCCCTGACTGCGATTGCGCTGGCCGTGCGCCACGAAGCTGTCCAGCTTGCCGAGCGGCAGCGGGTAACGGTGGAAACGGCTTACCTTGCAAGCAAGCGCGCCGAGCTTAAGCACTACGTCACTCTCGCCACTCTGGCTATCGCCCATCTTACTGCGTTGGACGACGCAGACGAAGCCACGCGTACGGAGGCAATGGCAATCCTGCAGCGCCTGGACTACGGCGAAGATGGGTATTTCTTTCTCTACAACATGGAGGGAAAGAACCTGATGCATCCGCGCCAGCCGGAACTGGTTGGGCGGGACCTTTGGAATCTGCGCGACGCATATGGCGCCCCGACCATTCAACGCCTGATTGCGGCCGCAGACGCCGGTGGAGGTTACGTTCGCTATCTTTGGGAAAAGCCCTCTTCCCGTCAGATTGCTCCCAAGCTGGGCTACGTTACGGAGATCAAGAACTGGGGCTGGATGCTGGGCACCGGCATGTATCTCGACGACGTAGACGCAGCGCTGGCCGAGATGGATGCGCAGTTTGCCAGCAACATCAACAGTACCGTCCTGTGGATTGCGGGCATCGCAGTGGCGGGCGTACTGATCATCGCGCTGTCCGGGCTTGTGCTCAACATCAGCGAGCAACGGGTCGCGGACGCCAAATTGCGCGCGCTTGCCCAGCGTGTGGTCCGCTCGCAGGAGGACGAACGTGCGCGCCTCTCACGCGACCTTCACGACGGCATCAGCCAGTGGCTGGTGTCAATCAAGTTGCAAATCGAGTCGGGTATAGCCAAGTTGACGGCAACCGATCCGAAGCCGATCCTGGCCCAAAAATCCCTGGATCGCGCAGCCAGCAGCCTGAACGACGTCCTGGGCGAAGTGCGCCGCATTTCGCACGATCTGCGCCCTGCCCTGCTGGACGATCTTGGCCTGCGCGCCGCGCTCGATCACTTGGCCCGTGAGTTTTCGGAGCTTGTCGGCGTCCGAACCTCGTTTCGCGCGGAAGGATCGGTCGATGGGCTTGGCGATGTGGCCAACACCGTGCTGTTTCGGGTTGCGCAGGAAGCACTGACCAACATCAAGCGCCATGCCAATGCCTCACAGGTGACAATGCTGCTGCGCGGCGATCGCAGGCTTGTCCACCTGTCCATTTCCGATGACGGCATCGGCTTCGATGTCGCCTGTGTCGCACTTCATCCGAAACGCGGCATCGGTTTGCGCAATATGCATGAGCGCGTCAGTGCCGTCGGCGGCCAGTTCGAAATCACTTCGTCCGCTGAAGGAACCCACGTTCTCGCCACTCTGCCCCGGGACTGACATGCTGACTCAATCCACTATCCATATCCTGCTTGTCGACGACCACCCTCTTGTGCGTGACGGCTTGCGCGCCCGCCTGGAATCGATACCGCATTTCATGGTCGTCGCAGAGGCCGGCACGGCCGACGAAGCACTGGCACGGGTCGCCAATTGCGAGATCGATCTGGTCCTGATGGACATCAATCTCGCGGGTGCAAACGGAATCGAGGTCACGCGGCGCATTTGTGCCCAGTTTCCGAGCATGGCCGTGCTGATGCTGTCCATGCACGACAAGGCCGAATACGTCATGCAGGCCGTTCAGGCCGGCGCCCGCGGTTATGTACTCAAGGATGCGCCCGCACTGGACATCATTGCGGCCATCGAGACCGTGATGTCCGGCGGAATCTATTACAGCGCCGGCCTCGCTCGCCAGCTTGCACGACCGGTACCGCCCGCGATGCTGCTGACTGCGCGCGAGCGTGAAGTCCTGAAATGTATCGCCACCGGAAAGTCGAACAAGCACATCGCGCGCGACATGAACCTGAGCGTGCGCACCGTTGAGACACATCGCCTGAACATCAAGCGCAAGCTCGGCATCGAGGGGCAGGCCGATCTGATCCGATTCGCACTCGAACAGAACGCCTTCTGTTGATGCAATCGGCACAAAAATGGCCGGAATGCATCCGGCCTTTTCGTTGCAGAGGCTATTGCTTACATGTTGTCGATCATCACCTGGCCGAAGCCCGAGCATGATACCTGGGTCGCCCCCTCCATCAAGCGGGCGAAATCGTATGTGACCTTCTTGGAAGTGATCGACTTTTCCATTGATGCGATGATCAGATCGGCCGCCTCGGTCCAGCCCATGTGACGCAGCATCATTTCGGCCGAAAGTATTTCCGAGCCGGGGTTCACGTAATCCTTGCCGGCATATTTAGGTGCCGTGCCATGCGTGGCCTCGAACATCGCCACCGAATCCGACAGATTGGCACCGGGCGCGATGCCGATTCCGCCTACTTGGGCAGCCAGGGCGTCCGATATGTAGTCGCCGTTCAGGTTCAGGGTCGCAATCACGCTGTACTCGGCCGGACGCAGCAGGATCTGCTGCAGGAAGGCATCGGCGATTGAATCCTTGACCGTAATCTCGCGACCGGTCTTCGGATTCTTGAACTTGCACCATGGCCCCCCATCGATCAGCTCGGCACCGAACTCGCGCGCCGCCAAAGCATACGCCCAGTCACGGAATCCGCCTTCGGTGTACTTCATGATGTTGCCCTTGTGGACAATGGTCACCGATGGCTTGTCGTTGTCGATTGCATACTGGATCGCCTTGCGCATCAGGCGCTCAGTGCCTTCTCGCGAAACCGGCTTGATGCCGATGCCGGACGATTCTGGGAAGCGGATTTTCGTGACGCCCATTTCCCGGATCAGGAAATCGATCACCTTCTTCGCACCATCGGAACCTTCGGCCCACTCGATCCCTGCGTAGATGTCTTCGGAGTTCTCGCGGAATATCACCATATCGGTCTTCTCCGGCTCCTTCAGCGGAGATGGTACTCCCTTGAAATAGCGCACCGGCCGCAGGCAGACGTACAGATCGAGTTCCTGACGCAACGCGACATTCAGCGAGCGAATGCCGCCGCCAACCGGGGTCGTGAGCGGCCCCTTGATCGAGACCACATAGTCCTTGACGATCTGCAGCGTTTCTTCAGGAAGCCATACGTCCGGGCCGTAGATCCTGGTCGATTTTTCGCCTGCATAGACTTCCATCCAGCTGATCTTGCGCTTGCCACCATAGGCCTTGGCTACGGCGGCATCAACCACCTTGAGCATGACCGGAGTGATGTCCATCCCGGTACCATCGCCTTCAATGTAGGGAATGATGGGGTTGTCGGGCACGTTGAGCGAGAAATCGGCGTTGACCGTGATCTTCTGGCCTTCGGCGGGCACTTTCACATGTTGGTACATCGCAGGCTCCGGATAGTTATCGGGAAAGATGAAGGCAGCTTCCAAAGCGACGGCTGCGCGAGAGCATGCGCAGCACTTGATCGCCTCGCATGTTCTCAAAGACTCGATCTTGTATTAGACGCAAGATGGTGATTCGAGTCATGCACGAGCATTCTACTGGATGCCATGGCATCGCGCGGCGCACTTCCGCCCTCGGCGCTGCGACTCCAATTCAGCATGAATCGCTGCAAGGCTCCAAGCGTAGAATTGCCATCTTTCGCGCTTCCCCGATCAGCATGACTCTGATTCTTTTCAACAAGCCCTTTGGCATGATGTGCCAATTCTCGCCGCATCCCACACGACCAACGCTGACCGACTGCATCAATATTCCTGGCATCTATCCCGCAGGTCGACTGGATGCCGACAGCGAGGGGCTGGTCCTTCTGACCGACGACGGCGCTTTACAGCATCGCATCAGCCACCCGCACAGCAAACAGCCCAAAACCTATGTCGTGCAGGTCGAGGGCAGGCCTGATGACGTCGCACTGGCACGACTGGAGGCACCGCTATCGCTCGGCGATTTCGTTACAGCTGGCGCGCAAGTACGCGCAATCGAACAACCCGGGTGGCTGTGGCCGCGTACACCGCCGATACGACAGCGCGCAGGAATTCCCACCAGCTGGCTGGCCATCACACTGGGCGAAGGGAAAAATCGCCAGGTGCGACGCATGACTGCTGCGGTCGGACTGCCGACACTTCGCCTGATCCGCATTGCCATCGGACCGTATGGGCTGGCGACGCATCCTCTCTGGCCCGGTGAGTGGCGTCATGTATCGCCGGTTGAACTCGATGGCTTGCAATAAGGTTAAGCTTGCGGCCTGCGCCGCGACGAACAGGAGAATCAAATCATGAGAACACTACTTACTGCTGCCCTGCTCGCGGCTGCACCGGTCGCAATTGCCCAGCAAGCGGCACGACTGCCGGTGACTACGCTGACCGCCGGGATGCACGTAATTCGCGCCGAAGTGGCGGCACGGGAGGAACAGCGCCAGCAAGGTTTGATGTTTCGCGAAAAGATGGGACCGAACGAAGGAATGGTGTTCGTGTTCGAGGGTCCGGCCCAGGTTTGCATGTGGATGAAGAACACCCTTATTCCGCTGTCGGTCGCCTTCCTTGATGACCAAGGAACGATCATCAACATCGAAGACATGCAACCTCAGACCCTGAACTCACACTGCGGGGCCGGACCGGTGCGCTACGCACTGGAAATGAATCGAGGTTGGTTTGCGAAGAGGAATATCACGCCTGGCATGAAGATCGGAGGACTTCCACGCTGAAACACGGGATCGCGGCTTCCCAAGTGGCAAGCGACAGATCCCAATACCGCTTCGCTCATATTTAGCCACGGCAAGTCGCAGCCGGAAACGACAAAACCCTTGCAGGCTTTCACTTGCAAGGGTTCTCTCAGACTGCCAGTAAGCGCCTCCGGCTGGAGGCGCCGCCGCAATGCTTAGATTAAGCGAGCGCCTTCAGGGCAGCGGCCAGACGGCTCTTGTGACGAGCGGCCTTGTTCTTGTGGATGATCTTCTTGTCGGCAATGCGATCGATCGTCGAAACCGAGGCCTGGAAGACCTGGGTGGCGGCAGCCTTGTCACCGAGGCCGATAGCCTTGCGCACGGCCTTGATCGCGGTGCGCATCTCCGAGCGCTGGCTGGAGTTGTGAGCGTTCTGCTTGACTGCTTGACGAGCGCGCTTGCGCGCTTGCGCGGTATTTGCCATGAATTATTCCTAAGACGAACGGACTGCCTTCGCGTTTTGCGAGACAAAAATCTGTAAAGCGCTGGAGTATAGCGTTATTTTGGGAAAGGAGCAATTGGCGCACAAAGTCGCCGAAACAAGCCGTCAGGATTGCTCCTAGCCGCTCTTCCCTTGAAGGTCATCGCCACCCGCGATGCGTACTCTCACTGCGACTCAGGCAGGCAGCTGCGCAGCAATGCGATCGCCGCGGACGAACAATCGGCAACTTTGACCTGCTTTCCTTGACGCAAGGCCGCCGACGCCGGCGACTATAATTGCGCCCATGAATCTTACCAAGACGCTCGCCACGGTTTCCGGCATGACGATGCTTTCGCGCGTGACCGGACTGTTGCGCGAGGTTCTGATAGCACGCGCATTCGGTGCTTCGGCCTATACCGATGCCTTCATCGTCGCCTTCCGCATTCCGAATCTGCTCCGCCGTCTGTTCGCCGAAGGCGCATTCTCGCAGGCCTTCGTGCCTATCCTGGCGGAGTACAAGAATCAGAAAGGCGACGCCGCCACGAAAGAACTCGCGGACCATGTCGCCACTGCTCTGGCGTGGGCGATGTTGCTGACCTGCCTGGGCGGCATCATCGGCGCGCCGGTCATCATGTTTTTGATGGCCACCGGCTTCGAACCCGGATCGCAGACCTTCTCGCTGTCGGTCACGCTCACGCAGGTCATGTTTCCCTACATCGCGTTCATGACCTTCGTCGCCCTTGCGGGGAGCATCCTGAACACATGGCGGCAATTCAAGATCCCGGCTTTCACGCCGGTGCTATTGAACCTCTCGTTCATTGGCGCTTCGCTATTCATTGCCCCCCGCCTGGAGGAACCCATCTACGCGCTGGCCGGCGCCGTGTTCGTCGGCGGCGTGCTGCAAGCAGCAATCCAGATTCCCTCACTGCTGAGGATCGGCATGCTGCCCCGGATCCGCTTCAATTTGCGCGCCGCCTTGCGCGATGCCGGCGTGCGGCGCGTGCTCAAGCAAATGGGTCCGGCCCTGTTCGGCGTATCCGTGGCGCAGGTCAGTTTGATTATCAATACTAATATCGCGTCCCATCTGCAAACCGGCAGCGTCTCGTGGCTCGGCTATGCAGATCGCCTGATGGAATTCCCGACCGCGCTGCTTGGCGTCGCGCTGGGCACGATCCTCCTGCCCAGCCTCGCGCGCGCGCATTCGCTCGGCGATCAACAGGAGTATTCCGCGCTGCTCGATTGGGGCTTGCGCCTGACCTTTCTGCTCGCGCTACCAGCGGCCATCGGGCTGGCCATCCTGGCCGAGGCGCTGACTGCGACGCTTTTTCACTACGGCGCCTTTGATGCGCGCTCCGTCACAATGACCGGGCACGCACTTGTGGCCTACGGCGTCGGCCTGATCGGGCTGATCCTGGTCAAAATTCTGGCTCCGGGCTTCTATGCGAGGCAAGACATCCGAACCCCCGTCAAGATTGCGGTTGGCGTGCTGATTGCCACGCAATTGATGAACCTGATGTTCGTGCCCTTGTTCGCACACGCGGGTCTCGCACTGTCCATCGGACTGGGTGCCTGCGGCAATGCGGTCTTCCTGTACTGGGGGCTGCGTCGGCGCGGCATTTTCACCGCCCGACCGGGCTGGGGGCGCTTTCTGGCGCGACTCTCCGTCGCACTGTTGGCGCTTGGCGCGCTCGCGTGGTGGAGCAAAGGTCAGTTCGACTGGATTGCCTTGCAGGCGTCCCCGCTGCTGCGCATCGGCGCGCTGGCACTGGTGCTTGGCGGCTGCGTGCTCACCTACTTTGGCGTCCTGTTCGCGCTCGGCTTCCGTTTGGGCGAATTCAAGCGCACATCCGCGTAATGCAAGTCTGGCAAGTTTTCACCAAGCCTTTCAATGCCGGCCCGATCAACTAATATGCAAGCGTGATCCAGCCACTCGACTACTTTGCATCCCTGGTGCGACAGGACGACTCGATCCCGCTGTTCGAGGCGGCTCTTTCGATCGCTCAGGATGCCGATCCGGACCTCGATCTCGCAGCCACCTTGGCGGAGATGGATGAGCTTGCTGCGCGCCTGCATCAGCGCGTTGCGCCCGACGGATCCAGCGTGCAGAAGCTGCGCCTGCTCAACCACTTCTTCTATCGCGAGCTCGGGTTCGCCGGAAACATCAACGACTACTACAACCCGGACAACAGCTATCTGCACAAGGTCCTGCAACCGCGACGAGGTATTCCGATCTCGCTTGCGGTTGTCTACATGGAACTGGCACAACAGATCGGCCTGAATGTCCGCGGCATCTCCTTCCCCGGACACTTTCTGATGAAGATGTCGGTCCAGTCCGGTGACATCGTGCTCGATCCGTTGAACGGTGCCAGTCTTTCGCGCGAGGAGCTGGAAGAACGACTCGACCCCTATCTGGAGCCGCGCCTCTTTTCAGCTCCGATTCCGCTGACCTTCTACCTGCATCCGGCCCATCCGCGCGACATGCTCGTGCGCATGCTGCGCAACCTGAAATCCCTGTACGTGGAACAGGCGCAATGGCGACAGTTTCTCGATGTGCAGGAACGGCTGGTCATCCTGCTGCCGGATGAAATCAGCGAGCGGCGCGACCGTGGCCTGGCCTTTGCCAATCTGGAGTGCCCCCAGGCGGCCTTGGAAGACCTGGAAGCCTACCTGAGCGAACGTCCCTATGCCGAGGATGCAGCCGAGCTGCGCGACAAGCTGCCGGAATTGCGCGATGCCTGCCGCCGCTTGAACTGAGGCGCGCGCTCAAGCCGCTGCATCAGCCGCGATTTTCGCGCGCCTTGGCCTCGATGGATTCCCACTTCTCCAGGTTCTCCATCAGCAATTCGTCAATTTCAGCGAAACGCTGGTTGAAACGCTGCACCTCGTCCGGGCGCGAGCGGTACAGCTCGGGATCAGCCAACTGTTCGCCGATCTGCTTCTGCTCCGCCTCCAGCTGCGAGATCAACTCAGGAAGCATGTCCAGTTCGCGCTGCTCCTTGTAGCTCAGCTTTTTCGATTTGGATGCCTCGCGCACCGGAGGCGGAGCGGATGGCCGCTCCTTCGCCTGCGGCTTTTCCGGTGCCGGAACCGGGACACGTTCGCGCACGCGTTCCCAGTCGCTGTAGCCGCCCACATATTCCTGCCAGCGCCCCGCACCCTCGGCCACGAACACCTGCGTCACGACGTTGTCCAGGAACATGCGGTCGTGACTGACCAGGAAGACTGTCCCGTCGTACTGTTCGAGCAGCTCTTCCAGCAGTTCAAGCGTATCGATGTCGAGATCGTTGGTCGGCTCATCCAGGACCAGCACGTTGGCCGGCTTGGCAAACAGGCGCGCCAGCAGCAGACGGTTGCGTTCGCCTCCGGACAATGACTTCACGGGAGAGCGCGCGCGCTCGGGCGCGAACAGAAAATCGCCAAGATAACTCATCACGTGCTTGCGCTGACCATTGACCTCGACCCACTCGCTGCCCGGCGAAATGGTGTCGGCCAGACTCGCCTCTTCGTTGAGCTGGGTGCGCATCTGGTCAAAGTAGGCAATCTGCAGACGCGCGCCCTGGCGCACCGTACCAGCATCCGCCTGCTCCTCGCCCAGAATCAGCTTGAGCAGTGTCGTCTTCCCCGCGCCGTTGGGCCCGATGAGGCCGATCTTGTCGCCACGCAGCACGGTAGCACTGAAGTCACGGACGACAACCTTGTCACCGTAGCGCTTGTCGACGTGCTCCAGCTCCGCAACGATCTTGCCGGAGCGCTCCCCGCTGGTCACATCCAGACGTACCTGCCCCTGCTGCTCGCGGCGTGCGCTGCGCTGACGACGCAGTTCCTCCAGCCGACGCACGCGGCCCTCATTGCGCGTTCGGCGCGCTTCCACGCCCTTGCGTATCCACACTTCCTCCTGCGCGAGAAATTTGTCGAACTTCGCACTTTCCACCGCCTCGATTTCAAGAAGTTCTGCCTTGCGCTTTTGATAGGCACTGAAATTCCCGGGGAAGGAAAGGAGTCGCCCGCGGTCGAGCTCGACGATGCGCGTGGCAACGTTGTCGAGGAAGGAGCGGTCGTGAGTGATGAAGACGATGCTGCCTTTGAATTCGCGCAACAATCCTTCCAGCCAGAGAATGGACGTGAAATCGAGATGGTTGGTCGGCTCATCCAGCAGCAGCAGATCCGGCTCGCTGACCAGCGCCGCAGCCAGTGCAACGCGCTTCTGCAGCCCCCCTGAAAGAGTCTCAATGCGGGCGTCCCGGCTCAGCGCGAGACGCGCCAGAACGGTTTCGACCCGATTGGGCAGGTTCCATGCGTCGGTTGCATCGAGTCGCTCCTGCAGAACATGCATGCGGTCCAGCAGTCCCTGATCGTGCTCTTGTCCGAGACGCTCGGCCAAGCTGTTGTACTCGGAAAGCAGATCCTGCGCATCCCCCAATCCCGAAGCCACTGCCTCGAACACCGTGGCATCCCGCGCAAACTGCGGCTCCTGCTCGACATAGGCAGTGCGCAGCCCTTGCTGGCGCACCAGCAAACCATCGTCGAGCGCAGCAGTGCCTGCGAGAATTTTCAGCAGAGAAGACTTGCCGGTGCCATTGCGACCGATCAGGCCGACGCGTTCGCCGGCTTCAAGCGCGAACTCCGCGTGATCGAGCAAAGCGGCGTGCCCGAATGCGAGCTGGGCATTGGTGAGGGAAATGACTGCCATGGATGCAAGAAAGGCGGCACTCTGCCTAAGAGTGCGGAGACGATAAAGCACGCATTGTACCGACAGCGCATTGGGCGCGATGCATGCAGTCAGCTATAATTCCGGGCTCGACGCGCAAGTTGCGCTGCGAAAAAGAGTCTCGCCGTAGTTCAATGGATAGAACGAGTGCCTCCTAAGCGCTAGATACAGGTTCGATTCCTGTCGGCGGGACCAAACTTCTTCGGCACGCTTTTCAGTGCCGTTTCCGAGCCTGCTCGATCAGGATCGCTGCCTGCAGACCGGCAGTGGCCGTGCGGGCGTCGTCCCATGCCTCTTGCAGGCGATCCACCGAATTGCACATCATGCTGAAGGCAGTCCTGGCCGCCTCTTCGGGACTGGCTGCGTCGGCGCGCAGACTTTCAATGCGCTCCAGCAAATGTTCGAGCGCGGGGCGGTGTTCATTGGGAGCATCGGCGACAGCCGCACGCAGAATCTCGCGTCGCATTGCCTCGAAGGCTTCCGGGTCATTCTGATGGAGGCGCACCAGCGCATCGAAATCCGGCGAACGAGGACTTGCACCCATGATTTGCTCCTTTCATTCAGGAAGGGACAGGGTATGGCGCGCGACTGTTCGCCGACTTGTGACCACGCAATCACGGACCGCAGCCGGCGTCCGTTCTTGCGCCGCGTCAGACATGCATGCGCACACTTGAATGATGCGGCACAAGCCTTGCGCGGACGTCGCATCCTAGCATCAAGGCATTCCCCTCATTTTTTCAGGCCATGCACCCGCTGACAGATTCCGAGGATCACAAGGACGAGGCGCCGCACGAAACGCAGAACGAGGATGGTGTCGGACCGGACGCCAATCCGGTTGCATCGGAAATCACAAGACGCATCACCCTGCTCGGCAAGCTCATCCTTCCGCCCGATCCGCGCTGACCGCAACGTTCGTCCTCGGCACGAACTTTTTGCCCGCAACCATGCCCCAAATAGAGAACACCGTCATCAACTCTTGGTGGCAGGAGGGCTATATGAAAGTTCCATTTCTGGTCATGATGCTGCTCATCGCCATGCTGGTCGGCTTCAGCCTTGTCTTTTTCGTGCTGTGAGCCAATCGCTCTCTCTGCGGAAAGTGTGCGCCTGTGAAACAATGCCATCACACGCATTCCGAGGGATCCGATGAAACTTGTTCGCTACGGTGTACCGGGAAAGGAAAAACCCGGGCTCATTGACGAGGCAGGCAAGCTGCGCTCACTGGCTGGTGTCATTGACGACTTGACCCCGGAGAATCTGTCGGACCGCGTCTTGCGCAAACTGCGTGGTCTTGCCCCGTCCAGCCTGCCCCTGGTACGCGGC
>JAEZHR010000105.1 GCA_023416415.1 Pseudomonadota bacterium | reverse complement strand
CGCCGTTCCCGACGGTAGCGCTGGCACACGGGAAGAATTTCGGTGCCGGTGTCGATCTGATCTGCGCCTGCGCTTACCGAATCGGCAGCGTCGACAGCCGCTACCGAATGCCCGGCCTGCGCTTCGGGCTGGTGCTCGGCACGCGCCGACTGGTGCAACGCATCGGCCTGGATGCCGCGCGCGACGTGCTGCAGGCCTCGCGCACTTTCGACGGCGCCGATGCACTGCGTATGGGCTTCCTGACCGGCACCGCTGCCCAGGCGGACTGGCCGGCCCGCCTGGCCGAACTGGAAGGGCACAGCGGAGCGCTGCCCGCCGATGCGACCGCCACCCTGCTGCGTGTGAGCGCGCCCGATATGCGCGACGCCGATCTCGCCGAACTGGTCCGCTCGGCCGCCCTACCCGCCATCAAGGACCGCATCCGCGCCTACCGGGCAGAGTGACCCTGTCGCAGCGGCGCGGAGAAAGTCCTCGAGGCGGACGCCTTGCATGCTGGATGAAACGGCAAAACGCAACTGCGGCAACTGCGGATGAAATCGCAGGCCGGATGAGGACGCTCCGGGCACATGGAAAATCCGGAAGGATCGCGCCGTTCAGGACTTTCCGAAGTGGGTGCTGCGGTAGCCGAGCGCGTGAGACAGCGCCCCTCCGATGCGGATTACAGCTGGCGCCAATTCGTTCATGCGGGCGTTTCCCAGCCGCTCCAGCGGGCCGGAAATTCCGAGGGCGGCCACAACCTGGTCGAGTCCGTTGAAAATGGCTACCGCCAGTCCGCCGACCGACTCCCGCCATTCGCCACGGTTGACCGCGTAGCCGAGGCGCGCGGTCTTCGCAAGTTCTTCCTTGAGCACCGGCAGGGCGGTGATCGTTGCGGGGGTGTGGCGCATCAGCCTCGCGCCGTGGCGCTCGATGTAGCCTTCCGGCTGATAGGCCAGCATGGCCTTGCCGGTCGCCACGGCGTAGGCGGGTGCGCGGCCGCCAATTACGGTGTACGAGCGCACCGGCTGCGCGCTGTCGATCTTGTCGATGTAGATCACGTCCATGCCTTCGAGCACCGACAGGTGCACCGTCTCGCCGCTCTCCTCGGCCAGTGCGCGCATGAACGGGCCGGCCGAGCGCCGCACGTCGATGCCGGACAACTGCTTCGCGCCCAGCTCGAACAGGCGTAGCGTGCTGCGGTAGCAGCCGGTCGATTCATCCTTGGCCAGATAACCTGCGTGCGCAAGTGTCTGCAACGTCCGGTGGACATTGCTGCGCGTGAGCTGCAGCTGGCTGGCAAGCTCGTCGATCGTGCGCGGTGCACCTTCGTGGCCAGCGACCGCTTCCAGTACCGCCAATCCCTTGAGCAGGGTCTTGTCCATCGGGTGACCTCGATTCGAGTGGGTGGGAAATAGCTGCCGCCGTCCAGTGCGCAAGGACGGCAGCCGCGCATCTGCATCGCGATGCAGCAGGTTGCGCATGTTAAACAAGTCCGACGCTTAGATAAAGAAAATACAGTTTTAACGCTTGAGACGTCAATCCTATACTTCAAGACAGCGAGGCCGGCTGAGCAATGACAGCCGGCCGTCATTCGAAGAGATGGGAGACGGCGTTGACAGCGCAAGAAACGGCAACAACCGGTAGCCTCGCGGGCATTCGCATACTCGACCTGTCGCGCATCCTGGCCGGCCCGAGCTGCACGCAGTTGCTAGGCGACTTGGGCGCTGAAGTGATCAAAGTCGAGCGGCCGGGCAGCGGCGACGACACGCGCAAATGGGGGCCACCCTACCTGCGCGACGGCGAAGGCCGTGAATTAACCGAGAGCGCGTACTACGCGTGCGCGAATCGCAACAAGCGCTCGGTTGCCATTGACATTGCGACGCCACAGGGGCGCGCAACAGTGCTACGGCTGCTGGAGAACTGCGATGTGCTGATCGAGAACTTCAAGGTCGGCGATCTTGCTCGGCATGGCCTCGCCTATGAACAACTGCGCGAGCGCTTCCCGCGTCTGGTCTACTGCTCGATCACCGGCTTCGGTCAGGACGGCCCCTATGCCGAGCGGCCCGGTTACGACTTCCTGGCGCAGGGCATGGGCGGCATCATGAGCCTGACCGGCGAACCGGACGGCGAGCCGCAGAAGGTCGCTGTCGGTATCACCGACCTGATGACCGGTATGTACGCCGCCGTCGGCATTCTGGCGGCGCTTCGCTACCGCGACCGCTGCGGCGAAGGCCAGCACGTCGATGTCGCGCTGCTCGACACCCAGGTCGCGTGGCTGGCCAATGCCGGTACCGCCTATCTGACCAGCGGCAAGGCGCCGCCGCGCCTGGGCAACGGGCATCCGAACATCGTGCCCTACGAAGTATTCCCGGCATCCGACGGCTACTTCATCCTTGCGGTCGGCAACGACGCGCAGTACCGCCGCTTCTGCGAGCTGGCCGAAGTGTCGCACCTAGCCGACGATCCACGTTTTGCCACCAACCGTGCGCGCGTTGAACACCGCGAACAGCTGATCCCGGTGCTCAAGGAAGTGACGGCGCGCAAGCCGCGCGCGTTCTGGATCGACGTGCTCGAAGCGCAGCAGATTCCGGGCGGACCGATCAATACCTTGCCCGAGGTGTTCGCCGATCCCCAGGTCCTGCACCGCGGCATGCGCGTGAAGCTTCCCGATTCCGGCTACGAAGGCGGCGAAGTGTCGCTGATCGGCAATCCGCTGCACATGTCGCGCACGCCCCCCAGCTACCGCCGAGCCCCGCCACGTCTGGGGCAGCACACTGAAGAAATCCTGGCCGAGCTGGCGCAGACGCCAGCATCGGGAAACCCCTGACAACGCACAACGAAAACGTCAACAAACGGAGACCATATGTTCGAACTGAATCAGGCGCAACGCGCCTTGCAGCAGCGCGCACGCGATCTGGCGCGCGCAGTCATGCAGCCGCGCGCGGCCGAAACCGACTGCAGCGAAGCCTATCCCTGGCATAGCGTCGAAGCGCTCAAGAACAACGGCTTCATGGGCATGACGATGCCGGTCGAAAACGGCGGCAAGGGCGCCAGCTATCTCGACGCGGTGCTGTGCATCGAGGAGTTTTCCAAGGTCTGTGCGGCGTCCGGACGCATCATGGTCGAATCGAACATGGGCGCGATCGGCGCGATCATTAAGTACGGTAGCGAGGACCAGAAGCGCCTAGCCGCGACGATGGTGCTGGACGGCGACAAGCCGGCGATCTGCATCACCGAGCCGGAAGCCGGCAGCGCGGCGACCGACATGCAGACCACGGCCGTACGCAACGGCGACACGTACACGATCAACGGCTGCAAGCACTGGATCACCGGCGGTGGCGTGTCGCGACTGCACTTCATCTTTGCGCGCGTGATCGAAGACGGCTTCGACCGTGGTATCGCCGGTTTCATGGTGATCGGGCCGGACGTGCCCGGCATGAAAATCCGTCGCCTGTACGCGATGGGAATTCGCGGTGTGCCGGAAGGCTACATCACGCTCAAGGACGTGAAGGTGCCGGCATCGATGATGGTGGCGCCGCCCGGCGGTGGCGAGCGCGGATTTGCCGGCCTCATGAACGCCTACAACGGTCAGCGCGTCGGCGCGGCCACCGTTGCGCTCGGCATCGCCCAGGGCGCCTACGAGCTGGCCGTCGAGTATGCGCTGAAACGGCGCCAGTTCGGCCGCCCGATCGGCGAATTCCAGGGCATCCAGTGGATGCTGGCCGACATGTCGATTCAGCTCGAAGCTGCACGTGCACTGATTTACAAGGCCGCCGCCAGCGGCGGCGAATTTCCAGACATGCAGGCAGCCGCCCAGGCCAAGGTGCTGGCCTCCGACGTCGCGCTCAAGGTCACCAACGACGCGCTGCAGATTCACGGGGCGGCCGGCTACGGACGCGATCTGCCGCTCGAACGCATGGCCCGCGACGCCCGAATGTTCACGATTTCTGGCGGCACAGGCCAGGTGCTTCGAACCCAAGGCGCCAGCCGCATCCTGGGGCAGAAGCTGCCGCAGATGCGAGATGGCTATCTGCGGCATCCATTCAATTGATGAACCGATTACATGATTCAACACGACGGAGGAGACTGAAGATGAGCAATACCCTGAAGAAACTGCTGCAAACGGCCGTGGGGGCGGTGCTGCTGAGTGCATCGTTTGCGGCATCGGCGGCATGGCCGAACGACCGGGTCATCACGCTGGTGGTGCCGTTCCCGCCGGGCGGGGCGACCGACACGCTGGGGCGACTGGTGGCGCATCATCTGAGTCAGAGCCTGGGGCAGAACGTGATCGTCGAGAACAAGCCGGGCGCAGGCAGCATGATCGGCTCGCAGGCGGTGGCGCGCGCCACGCCGGACGGCTACACCTTCCTGGTGGGCAGCATCGCCAACGTGCTGAACCACTACTTCTACAAGAAGCCGCTGTACGACATTGAGAAAGACCTGATTCCGGTGACGCAGCTGGTTGCGGTGCCGAACTACATTGCGGTCAACGGCAAATCGAAGATCAACAGCCTGCAGGAACTGATCGAACAGGCGAAGACGGAATCGAACAAGATCACCTGCGCCAGCTCGGGCATCGGCAGCAGTCCCTATCTGTCGTGCGAAATGCTGCGCGTGCTGTCGGGCACGTCGATGCTGAGCGTTCCGTACCGGGGCGGACTGCCGGCGATGCAGGACGTGATGGGCGGTCAGGCCACGGTCGTGGTGGCCAACGAAGCGCTGCCCTACATCAAGGACGGTCGGCTGAAAGGCATTGGGGTCACGACCAGCAAGCGCTCGGAGTTCGCGCCGGACCTGCCGGCGGCGAAGGAAGTGCTGCCCGGCTTTGACGTGACGTCGTGGTACGGCGTGTTTGCGCCGGCCGGCACGCCGAAGGAAATCGTTGCCCGCGTCAGCGCCGACATCGCGAAGATGATGCAGGACCCGGAATCGCTGAAGAAGGTGCACGCACTGGGCGCCACGCCGACGGCCAACGGACCGGCTGCATTCAAGAACTATGTGGGTGAGGAACTGGTGCGCTGGAAAGACGCGCTCAAGCCGCTCAACATCTCGCTCGACTGAGCAGGAAA
>JAEZHR010000008.1 GCA_023416415.1 Pseudomonadota bacterium | reverse complement strand
GGCCTGGGCAGCCTGAGCCATACCGTGATCGTGGAGGAATTGGCATGAAGCATGCACGCGTTGTCTACGAAAGCCGGATCTGGGCGGCGACCGAGGCCCCCGAGGGGGTGCGCCTGTCCGACGGTCGCGTTCTGGCGGAAGCAGATGTGCAATGGCTGCCGCCCTGCGAGTTCGGCACTATCTTCGCGCTCGGCCTGAACTATGCGGATCATGCCAAGGAGATCGCATTCAATCAGGCGCCGCAGGCTCCGCTGGTATTCCTGAAGGGGCCCCATGCGCTGACCGGTCACCGCCGGTTCACGCGGCGACCGGCGGATGTGGCCTACATGCACTACGAGTGCGAGCTGGCCGTGGTGATCGGCAAGACCTGCCGCAACGTGTCGCGCGAACGCGCCTACGAAGTGGTGCGCGGCTATACGGTAGCCAACGATTACGCGATCCGCGATTACCTCGAAAACTACTACCGCCCCAACCTGCGCGTGAAGAGCCGGGACGCCTGTACGCCGATCGGTCCGTGGATGGTCGATGCCGCGGACGTGCCCGATCCGATGAATCTGCGTCTGCGCACCTGGGTCAACGGCCATCTGACTCAGGACGGTTCCTCGCGCGACATGGTGCACGACATTCCGTCGCTGATTGCCTACCTGTCATCGATGATGACGCTCAACCCGGGCGACGTGATCCTCACGGGAACGCCGGAAGGCGTGGTCGATTGTCAGGTCGGCGATGAAGTCGTCACCGAAGTGGAACATGTGGGCCGCCTGGTCAACACCATCGGCGGCGACGAACTGCTGGAGCAGTGCGCATGAGCGCCCGTCTGCGCCGCTGCCGGAGGAAAGACTGATGCCTCATTTGGTTTTGCTGTATTCACCCGACATCGAAAAGGATGTCGACGTCGGCGGGCTGTGCCGTGCCTTGGCCGACACCATGATCAGCGTGCGCGACGAGAACGGAAAGCAGGTGTTTCCGACCGGCGGCACGCGCGTGCTCGCCTATCCGGCCGCCCATGCGGCGATCGCCGATGGACGGGGCGACTACGGTTTTCTTTATGCCAATCTGCGCATGGGGTTGGGGCGCAGCTCCGCCGTCCACAAGACAGTGGGGGACACCCTGCTTGGCGTGCTCAAGTCCTGGATGGATCCCTTGCTCGCCCGGCGTCCGGTCGGACTCACGCTGCAGATCGATGAAAGTCCGGGGCAGGTGTACGACGCCAAGCACAGCAGTCTGCATCCCTTGTTCAACAAATCCTGAGAGTCGCACATGTTTAGCAAAGAACGCATCGCCGCGCTGGCCGCCGAGCTGGACCAGTCCGAAAAGTCCCGCGTGCAGGTCGAGCATTTTTCCCGGCGTTTCCCGGAGATGACCATCGAGGACGGTTACGCCATTTCGCGCGAATGGGTGCGCCAGAAGATCGCTGCCGGACGCAAGGTGCGCGGCCACAAGATCGGCCTGACCTCGCGCGCCATGCAGATGGCCAGCCAGATCACCGAGCCGGACTACGGCACGCTGCTCGACGACATGTTCATCCCGGAAGGCAGCGACATTCCGGCCAACCGGTTCATCGCGCCGCGCGTGGAGGTCGAGCTGGCCTTCGTGCTGAAGAAGCGCCTGCAGGGTCCGGACGTGACGATCTTCCAGGTGCTCGACGCCACCGAATATGTGGTGCCGGCCATCGAAATCATCGATGCGCGCATCGAGCAGTTCGACCGGCACACCAAGGCGCCGCGCAAGGTCTTTGATACGATTGCCGACAACGCCGCCAATGCGGGGATCATCACGGGCGGCCGTCCGGTAAAACCGGATGCCGTCGATCTGCGCTGGGTCGGCGCCTTGCTGTACAAGAACGGCGTGATCGAGGAATCCGGCCTGGCCGCGGCGGTGCTGAATCACCCTGCCACCGGCGTGGCGTGGCTGGCCAACAAGCTGGCCCCCTGGGGCGAATTCCTGGAAGCCGGCGAGGTCGTACTGGGCGGTTCGTTCACGCGGCCCACGACGGCCGTGGCCGGCGACACCTTCCATGCAGACTACGGTCCGCTTGGCAACATCGCCTTCCGATTTGTCTGAGCCTCCCGGCTCCAACCTTCATTTGCTTGCTGCCTATGTCGCTTCCGATGCCTCGCAATCCCTTCAAACAAGCCATGCAGGAGGGGCGTGTCCAGATCGGCCTTTGGGTCGGACTGGCTGACGCCTATGCTGCCGAAGCCCTGGCCGGTACCGGCTTCGACTGGCTGCTGCTCGACGGCGAACATGCGCCGAATGACGTGCGCACGGTGCTGGCCCAACTGCAGGCGGTGGCGCCGTACCCGGTGCATCCGATCGTGCGGCCGGTGATCGGCGACGTGCCGCTGATCAAGCAGTACCTCGACGTCGGTGCGCAGACCCTGTTGATTCCTGTGGTCGAGACAGCGGAGCAGGCCGCGCAGATGGTGGCTGCCACCCGTTATCCGCCGCGCGGCATTCGCGGCGTCGGCAGCGCGCTGGCCCGCGTCTCCCGCTGGAACCAGATCGACGACTACGTGACCCAGGCCGACGAGCAGATGTGTGTGCTGGTGCAGGTCGAGACGCGCAAGGGGCTGGACAACCTGGATGCGATCACCCGGGTCGAAGGTGTCGACGGTGTCTTCTTCGGTCCGGCGGATCTGTCCGCATCGCTCGGCCTGCTCGGACAGCCGGGGCACCCGGAAGTGCAGGCGGCGATCGTCGACGGCATTCAGCGTGTACGCGCGGCCGGCAAGGCACCCGGCGTGCTCAGCGCCGATCTGGCGGCGGCGCGTCGCTATCTGGATGCCGGCGCGCTGTTCGTGGCGGTAGGCGTCGATACCAGCCTGCTGGTGCGCGCCGCGCGCGAACTGGCTGCGAAGTTCAAGGGAGCGCCGAACGCGCCCCAGGCGACACCGCCGGCAGGCAGTGTCTATTGAATAAACGAAGCGCCCCTGCGCCTGTTTGCGGAGCGGATAGTCGAATAGCCGAATCCGCTCGCCCATGACGCTCTTGCGTCTGCAGGGGGCACAAGCCGGCTTTGCCCGGAAGGACGACAAGAATGCTGAACCTGAATGACAGCGGTCTGCTCAAGGCGGATGCATTGATTAACGGAAGCTGGGTGCAGGCCGACAGCGGCGCGCGCATCGAGGTGCGCAATCCCGCCACCGGTGCGCTCGTGGGCACGGTGCCCGACATGGGCGCAGCCGAAACCGAGCGCGCGATTGCCGGCGCCGAGCAGGCCCTGGGTGCATGGCGCGCGCAGACGGCCGAGCAGCGCGCGAACATCCTGCGCCGCTGGCACGCGCTGATGATGGAGCACCAGGAAGACCTCGCCTTGCTGATGACCAGCGAGCAAGGCAAGCCGCTGGCCGAAGCCCGCGGCGAGATTACCTACGCGGCTTCCTACATCGAATGGTTTGCCGAGGAGGCGCGCCGCATCTATGGCGCGACGGTGCCGTCGCCCTGGCCCGGCAAGCAGATCGTCGTGGTGCGCGAACCGGTCGGCGTGTGCGCCGCGATCACACCCTGGAATTTCCCGGCCGCGATGATCACGCGCAAGGTCGCTCCCGCGCTGGCGGCCGGTTGCACGATCGTCGTCAAGCCCGCATCGCAGACGCCGCTCTCGGCGCTGGCGATGGCCGAACTGGCCCTGCGTGCCGGTGTGCCGGCCGGCGTGTTCAGCGTGCTGACCGGCAATCCGCGCGTCATCGGCGGCGTGCTTACGGCAAGCCCGGTGGTGCGCAAGCTGACCTTCACCGGTTCCACCGAAATCGGCCGCTTGCTGGCCGCGCAGTGCGCGCCCACGCTGAAGAAGCTTTCGCTGGAACTGGGCGGCAACGCGCCCTTCATCGTGTTCGACGACGCCGATCTCGACGAGGCCGTCGAGGGCGCGATGTTCTCCAAGTATCGCAACACCGGCCAGACCTGCGTATGCGCGAACCGCTTGCTGGTGCACGACAAGGTGTATGACGCTTTCGCCGCGAAGCTCAGGCAGGCCGTGGAAGCGCTGCGTGTCGGCGACGGCGTGGAAGAGGGCATCACTCAGGGGCCGCTGATCGATGGCGGGGCGATGTCAAAGGTGGAAGAGCTGGTGGCCGATGCCGTTTCGAAGGGAGCAAAGGTGCTTACCGGCGGCAAGCGTCATGCGCTGGGCGGCAACTTCTATGCGCCCACGGTCCTGACTGGCGTCACGCCCTCGATGCGCCTGGCCCGCGAGGAAATCTTCGGCCCGGTCGCGCCGCTTTTCCGCTTCGATACCGAGGAAGAAGCCATCCGCATGGCCAACGACACCGAATTCGGTCTGGCCGCATATTTCTACTCCCGCGATGTGCGCCGCGTCTGGCGCGTCTCGGCGGCGCTCGAATATGGGATGGTCGGCATCAACAGTGGCGCGATCAGCACGGCCGTGGCGCCCTTCGGCGGTATCAAGCAATCGGGAATGGGACGCGAGGGCGGCTCTGTCGGCATCGACGAATACGTCGACATCAAATACCTCTGCATGGCCTGAACGGATGGAGCGCCGCGTCACGGCTGCGGCAAACATGAACTGCGGCCGGCGCACATTGCGCCGGCCGCGTTTTATTTGCTCAGCGCCTGCATCGCGCGTTCCAGCCCTTCCAGCGTCACCGGGAACATCCGGTTGTTCATGATCTGGCGGATGATCGCGATCGACTGCCGGTACTGCCACAGGCCCTCGGGCTCGGGATTGAGCCAGATGAACTTGGGGAAGGTGGTGGTGAAGCGCTGCAGCCATTCGGCCCCGGCTTCCTCGTTGTTGTACTCGATCGAACCGCCCGGCTGCAGGATCTCGTAGGGACTCATCGTCGCGTCGCCAACGAAGATCAGCTTGGTGTCCGGCGGGTACTTGCGCAGGATGTCCCAGGCCGGAAACCGCTCGGCGTGGCGGCGCCGGTTGTTCTTCCACAGGTAGTCGTAGACACAGTTGTGGAAGTAGTAGAACTCCATGTTCTTGAACTCGGTTTTCGCAGCCGAGAACAGTTCTTCCGTGCGCGAGATGTGGTCGTCCATCGTGCCGCCTACGTCGAGCAGCATCAGCACCTTGATGCTGTTCTTGCGCTCCGGCTGCATCTTGATGTCGAGATAGCCGGCGTTGCTGGCGGTGGCGCGAATCGTGTCGTCCAGTGCCAGTTCCTCGGCCGCTCCTTCGCGCGCGAAACGGCGCAGACGGCGCAGCGCGACCTTGATGTTGCGCGTGCCGAGCTCGCGTTCGTCGTCGTAGTCGCGGTAGCTGCGTGCCTCCCATACCTTCACCGCGGTGCGATTGCCGCCCTTGCCGCCGATGCGTATGCCTTCCGGATTCTCGCCGCCGTTGCCGAAGGGCGAGGTGCCGCCGGTGCCGATCCAGCGGTTGCCGCCCTCGTGACGTTCTTTCTGCTCGTCCAGCAGCTCCTTCAGGCGTTCCATCAGCTTGTCGTAACCAAGCTTTTCGATGGCCGCGCGCTGTTCGTCCGTCAGTTCACGTTGCAATCGCTTTTCCAGCCACTCCAGCGGAATCTCCGGCGTCTTCTCGAAGATCGCCTCGATGCCGTGGAAGTACAGGCCGAAGGCCTTGTCGAACTTGTCGTAGTGGGACTCGTCCTTGACCAGGGTTGCGCGCGCGAGATAGTAAAAATCGTCGAGTGAAGGCGCGATCACATTTTTCTGCAGCGCTTCCAGCAGGACAAGAAATTCCTTGATCGAGACCGGAACCTTCGCGTCCTTCAGGGTGAAGAAGAAATCAATCAGCATGGCGCACTCCGTCACGCGGTGCGCGTTGCGCAAGCATGTATCGCAATTGAGCTTCGATCTCCGGCCATTCGCCGGCAGTGATGCTGTACATGACGGTGTCGCGCACCGTGCCATCGCGGCGCAGGAAGTGATGTCGGATCACGCCGTCGCGTTTCGCGCCGAGGCGTTCGATCGCACGCTGTGAGGCGAAGTTGAAGTTGTCGGTGCGGAAGCCGACCACCTTGCATCCGAGCGTGTCGAAGGCATGGCGCAGCAGCATCAACTTGCAACTGGTGTTGACGTGAGTACGTTGCCAGGACTGGGCATACCAGGTGAAGCCGATCTCCACGCGGTTGATTTCGGGCACGATGTCGTGATAGCTGGTGCTGCCGATGATCTTGCCGCCGGACAGTTCGCGCACCACGAAGGGAAGGCGGGTGCCAGCTTCGTGCATGGCCAGCGCCTTGTTCACGTAGGCGGCGGCCTCATCGGGTTTCGGCACCGAGGTAATGCGCAGATTCCACAGTGCGCCGTCGGAGGCGGCGGCGGCGAGATTGACGGCGTGACCGGACCTCATCGGCTCCAGCCGGACGCCGTTCAGTTCCAGTGTGACGGGTTCAATCGGGATCATCGGAAGATGGCTCGGCGGTCAGCGGTTGGTGCGGGACATGAAAACCAGTCGCTCGAAGAGGTGTACGTCCTGCTCGTTCTTCAGCAAAGCCCCGTGCAATGGCGGAACCGCCATCTTGGCGTCCTTGCTGCGCAGGGCTTCCGGCGGAATGTCTTCGGCCATCAGCAGCTTGAGCCAGTCCAGCAATTCTGAAGTCGACGGCTTTTTCTTCAGCCCCGGCAAATCGCGCACTTCATAGAAGGTCTGCAAGGCCTGTGCCAACAACTCTTTCTTCAGGTTGGGGAAATGCACGTCCACGATCTGCGACATCGTGTCGCGGTCGGGGAACTTGATGTAGTGGAAGAAGCAGCGGCGCAGGAAGGCGTCAGGCAGCTCCTTTTCATTGTTCGAGGTGATGATGACCAGAGGACGGTGCTGCGCACGGATGGTCTCGCGGGTTTCGTAGACATGAAATTCCATGCGATCAAGTTCGCGCAGGAGATCGTTCGGAAATTCGATGTCGGCTTTGTCGATTTCGTCGATCAGCAGAACGACCTGCTGCTCGGCCGTGAAGGCTTGCCACAGCACGCCCTTGACGATGTAGTTGCGGATATCCTTGACCCGATCGTCGCCCAGCTGCGAGTCGCGCAGGCGCGATACCGCGTCGTATTCGTACAGGCCCTGCTGCGCCTTGGTTGTTGACTTGATGTGCCATTGCAGCAGGGGCATTCCAAGCGCTGCGGCCACTTCCTCCGCCAGCATGGTCTTGCCGGTGCCCGGTTCACCCTTGATCAGCAGCGGGCGTTGCAGCGTGAGCGCGGCATTGACGGCGAGTTTCAGGTCGTGGGTGGCGACGTACTGGTCGGATCCTTCGAAGCGGCGGGTTGATTGCATGGGTCGGGGATATTGGTTTGTTATCGTGATGCCGACATGCGGCAAGGGTTTTTCAGTATAAGCGAGAAAGGATTGTCAAGCCCGCAGAGGGGTTGACCCTTCAATTATTGGCCGAATTGCCATTGGTAATGTAGAATCTCGTGCTTTCAAAGGAGGCAGGCAGAATGCCGAGCGCGGGGAGCTTTGCAGCACGAATGCTGCAGGAAAGCGAAACACCGCAAGCGGAATTCCGTCAAGACCTCCTGGTGCCATGGTAGGCCGCGCCGAGATTATCCAGTAACCCGGGCCCGATCCACAGCGGCTGCTTGTGGACGAGTTCATGAATTCTACTTACTGCCCCACGTGACCATGAAAAAACTCTTTGCGCTCCTAGCGTTGGCGGGCCTTGCAAATCTCGCCGTCGCACAGGAAATCGTCGGCGATCCGAAGGCCGGTGCGAACAAGAACGCGATGTGCATCGGCTGCCACGGTATCGAAGGCTACCGCGCCTCCTTCCCCGAGGTCTATCGGGTGCCGATGCTGGGGGGCCAGTCCGCGCAGTACATTGCCGCGGCACTGGAAGCCTACAAGCGCGGCGACCGCGCCAATCCGAGCATGCGCGGCATTGCCGTCGGCCTGACCGACCAGGACATCGCCGACCTCGCCGCCTACTACGCCCAGCAGAAATAAGGGGATACGATGAACAAGCCTTTCCTCCTCGCCGTTGCGCTGGCTGCCTCGGCCTTCTCGTTCAACGCCGCCGCTGCCGACATCGCCGCCGGCAAGGCTGCTGCAGAGAAGTACAACTGCGCTTCCTGCCACGGCGCGGACTACAACAAGCCGATCGATCCCAGCTATCCGAAGCTGGCTGGCCAGCACCGCGACTACCTGGAAGTGGCCCTGATTGCTTACCAGCGCGGTGGCGACGGCGCCAACGGTCGCGGCAACGCCATCATGCAAGCCCAGGTCAAGCCGCTCTCGCGCGAGGAAATTCGCAACATCGCAGCCTACCTGAACAGCCTGCCCGGCGAGCTGGTACTGCGCAAGTAAGAACCCGGCCCACGTTAAAAAGGCCACGGCACGCCGTGGCTTTTTTCTTGCCTGGGTTCATGGCAGCTTGCTTGTCTGGTCAGACGGTCACGCCGCCGCTGGGGCCGGCCGAGTCGCAGTCGGCATGCCCGCAAGGGCATTCAGTGCTCTGTTCGTCCGGATGGGTGTGCGCGCTTCGGCACGCCTGGCTGCAATAGGCCTGACTGACCGGCACCGAGCAGGTGCAGCGCGGCAGTGCGCACTTGTCTTCCTTCTGGTTTTCCAGCATTTGCAGTCCTCCTGCGAATTCCTGTTGCGTGCGATGCAGTTCGCCTGTGCTGGCAGCGACATCTCAAGGGGGGATGCTGCGCGCCCAGCGCACAATGTCGCCAGTCCCCAGCGCGCCGGCCTGACGCGCCACTTCGCGTCCATTGCGAAACAGCATCAGCGTCGGAATGCTTCGAATCTGATAACGGGCGCTCAGTTCCTGTTCCGTGTCGGTGTTGATCTTGAGAAGGCGAAACTGCGGCTCAAGCTGCACCGCGGCTTGCTCGAAGGCAGGCGCCATCGTTTTGCAAGGGCCGCACCACGGTGCCCAGAAATCGACCAGCAGCGCAACGTCGCTGTGCTCACGCTGGCGCTCGAAGGCAGCGGTATCGAGATTCAGTGGCTTTGTTTCGAACAGCGGACGATGGCAACGTCCGCAATCGGGGCGTTCGCCAAGCCGTTCGGCCGGCAGGCGGTTGATGGTCTGGCAGTGCGGACAAACGATGTGCATGGTTTTACTCCATTGACACACCTGCGCGCCGCAATCGCGTGCGCAGGCGTTCCACTTCCTCGAACAAGTCTGCAGTGAGGGCAGCCAGTTCCGGATTGGCCTCGAAATCGCGCTCCAGCGCGCGCATTCGGCGGGCACGCAATAGTTCGCTTCCGGAAAACTTCCATTCCTCACGAAACGTTTCGCGTTCCAGCAGGCCGGCCTCGACCCGCTCAATCACCCATTCGCGGCTGACGGCGCAACCGGCGGCAAGCTCGTCCAGGTTCAGTCCGACGTCGTCGACGAGCAGGGCGGTCAGATTGCGTGTCATGTCCCACCTCCAGTTCGCGGATTGAACTTCACTTCACGCGCCATGCGTTCGTACAACGCGCGCGCTATCGGGTCGGTGGCCGGCGGCAGCGCGATCTCCACGACGAGGTAGAGGTTTCCGGCTGGCGTTGTACCCGTGCCAGGGATGCCCCGTCCCTTCAGACGCAGTTTGCGTCCCGCCTGGGTGCCGGGCGGGATGCGTACCTCAACCGTCCCGTCCGGTACCGCCGCATGTACCTGGGCCCCTAGTGCCGCTTCCCATGGCGCGAGGGGCAGCGTGGCGTAGACATCGCGACCTTCGGTGCGATAGCGGGGACTGGGCGCAAATTGCACTTCCAGATACAGGTCACCCGGCGGGCCTCCCAGGCCCGGGCCACCCTGGCCGGCAAGGCGAATCAGCTTGCCTTCGTAAATTCCCTTCGGGATTTGCACGTCGAGCGTGTGTTCACCGAACACGACCTGTCCGTGTGCATCGAGACTGGGCATGCGCAGGGATATCTTGCGTCGTGCACCGCGATAGGCATCTTCCAGATCCAGCATTACCTTCGCATGGTGGTCCTCGCCGCGCGTGTGCGATCCGCCGCTGCGTGCGCGGCTCGTACGTGCCGACTGACCGAACAATTCCGAGAAGAAATCGGAAAAACCCGCAGCCTCTGATTCGGAGAAGCCGGAGCCGGAAAACTCGAAGCCGCTGTCCCAACCGGGCGGCGGTCGAAACTCCTGACCGGCACGTGCATTGCGCCCAAGCTGATCGTATGCGGCACGCTTTTCCGGGTCCGACAGCACCGCGAAGGCCTCGTTGAGTTCCTTCATCCGTTCTTCGGCATTGGCTTCCTTGGAAAGATCCGGGTGATACTTGCGCGCGAGGCGGCGGAAGGCTTTCTTGATATCCCCCTCCGTCGCGTCCCGGGCCACGCCCAGGACCTTGTAGTAGTCCTGATATTCCACGTGCCGCTCCTTTCCTGCCTGCAGTTGTCACCTCGACAAATGCCTTTTTACCTCACCAAGATCGGGGCGCACGGGGCGCAGATCAAGGTATTGAAATTCAAAGACCCATTCCTATTTTGTCCATACCAGCTTACACGGCATTGCGTTGCCGACGCGCCAGAAATTTCGCCGGCGGCCACATGACGGGCAACCCGGTGCTCTCTACGGAAAGGAGGACAAGATGATGTTTCGAACGGCGTTTCCTGGCGATCTGTTCGCCGAACTGGACCGGCTGCAACGTGAAGTGCAGCAGGCATTTGAAGGCGGCCCAAGCATTCGCGGTGTCGGCCGCAGCGGCTATCCGGCCGTGAACATCGGCAATACGCCGCAATCGATCGAGCTCTATGTTTTCGCTCCTGGCCTGGACCCGAGCGCGATCGAGGTCAATCTCGAACGCGGCGTACTGACCATTTCCGGGCAGCGCGACTCCGATGCGCCGCAGGATGAAAAGCTGACCCAGCACATCGGCGAACGCTTTGCTGGACGCTTCCGTCGGGTGATCAGCCTGCCTGACGATGACATCGACCCGAACAGCGTGTCTGCGAAGTATCGCGACGGCGTTCTGCATGTAAGCGTGAAACGACGCGAAGCCACTCAGCCGCGTCGCATCGAGATCCAGTAACGAGGAGGAACAGATCATGAGCGATAACAGCAAGCTTCCTACCCAGAAAGCGGATCAGAAGCCGGAAGCCGTGCGGCCCGAGCCGGCACTGCTGCCGCTGGTCGACGTGTTCGAGGATGCTTCCGGTATCACGCTGCTGGCTGACTTGCCGGGCGTGCCGAAGGAGCGGTTGCAACTGCACCTGGAGTCCGACAGCCTTACGATCGAAGGCGAGCTTGAACTGGAGACGCCCGAAGGCATGGAGTCTAGCCATGCCGAAGTGCGCCTGCCGCGGTACCGCCGGGTCTTTACGCTCTCGCGCGAACTCGACAGCGACAAGGCACAGGCCGAGTTCAAGAACGGCGTGCTCAAGTTGCGTATCCCGAAGGCAGAGCACGCGCAGCCGCGCAAGATCGAGGTCAAGGTCGCCTGAATCAAGGTCGCCGAAAGGAACGGCGCATACATCCCCTCGGAGGTGGATATGATGTTCGATGAACTCAAGCAAGGCCTCGCCGCGTTCTGGGATTCCGTATCAGAAGGCTGGCAGCACCTGCGGCGCACCGCGTCATCGGCGCTGACCGGATTTCGGCCCGGAGACCGGACGGATCTGCCAGCCCGATCGGAAGTCGACGACACCTTCTACCTACCATCGATTGGGTGGTCGATGCTGGGTGGCGACGTGTTCGAGGACGAAAGACGCGTTGTCGTCCGGCTTGAAGTGCCAGGGATGGAGAAGAGCGAACTCGATGTCGAAGTCGAAGACAACACGCTGATCGTGCGTGGCGAGAAAAGATTTCAGCGCGAGGAGACCGAAGGCCGCTACCGTGTGCTGCAATGTGCCTATGGAAGCTTCCGGCGCGCCGTGCCGCTTCCTGCGCATGTGCTGGCAGACCAGGCAAAGGCAAGCTATCGCGACGGCGTGCTACGGGTCGAGCTTCCGAAGCAGCGGGTGGCGGCGCCGAAACGGCAGACGGTGCAGGTCGACTGAACTCCGCAGCATGACAAGGTCGGGCTGGGTCCCGACCTGAGTTCAAGCGGCTGTCGGTTCCGCCAGCCCTGCCTCGCGCCTGGCGTAATCAATTGTCGAGTCGCCGCCTTGGTAGAGCCAGCGATGTTCGGTCGCCCGTGTCAGGTCAATGCCGAAGCCCGCCAGCGAATCGGTCACATATTCGTCGAAGAAAGCGATGATCTCCGGATCGGTCAAGGGCTCGGCCTCCCAGGCATCGAGCAAGATTCTTTCGAACGGTCGGAGGATCGCGGGATCGGCAGCACGTACCCGCCCACTGTCCTGGATGAACTGGCGATCATATTTGTCC
>JAEZHR010000013.1 GCA_023416415.1 Pseudomonadota bacterium | reverse complement strand
CATCTGGCCGATCAGGCGCGCGCCGTTCGGGCCGCCGGGAAACACGACCGTGCGGTTGTTCTCGGTATGCCCCTGCAGCAAGCCTTCTTCCTTCTTGGCCGGCCCCTCGACCAGGATGCGCTGCACGCTGCCGAGCATGGCTTCGCTGATCTTCGCGGCATTGGCGGCGATCGTCGCCTGCAGATGCATCAGACGCTTCTGCTTGACCTCGTGCGGCGTGTCATCCGCGAGGCTGGCGGCCGGCGTGCCGGGACGCGGGGAGAACAGGAAGCTGAAGCTGTGGTCGTAGCCGATGTCGTTGATGAGCTTCATCAGCGCGTCGAAGTCCGCATCGGTTTCGCCGGGAAAGCCGACGATGAAATCGCTGGAAATCGTGATGTCGGGGCGCACTTCACGCAGGCGGCGGATCACGGACTTGTATTCAAGCGCCGTGTAACCGCGCTTCATCGCCATCAGGATCTTGTCCGAGCCGTGCTGGGCCGGCAGATAAAGATGATTGGCCAGTTTCGGCACCTTGGCATAGGTATCGATCAGGCGCTGCGTGAATTCCTTGGGATGGCTGGTGACGAAGCGGATGCGCTCGACGCCGGGGATCTCGGCGATGTATTCGATCAGGAGCGCGAAGTCGGCGATTTCGCCGTCGGCCGCACCTTCACCCATCGCGCCGCGATAGGCATTCACGTTCTGCCCAAGCAGCGTGATTTCCTTCACGCCCTGGTCGGCCAGTCCGGCCACTTCAGCCAGTACGTCGTCGAAGCGGCGCGAAACTTCCTCGCCACGCGTGTATGGCACCACGCAATAGCTGCAGTACTTGCTGCAGCCTTCCATGATGGAAACGAAGGCGGTCGGGCCTTCGACGCGTGCTGGCGGCAAATGATCGAACTTCTCGATCTCTGGGAAGCTGATGTCGACCTGGGCCTGCCCGGTCGCACGCCGTTCCTTCATCAGCTGCGGCAGGCGGTGCAGGGTCTGCGGGCCGAATACGACGTCGACATAGGGCGCGCGCTTGATGATGGCATCGCCTTCCTGCGATGCCACGCAGCCGCCGACGCCGATCAGCAGGTCCGGCTTGTCACGCTTCAGAGCCTTGAAGCGGCCGAGGTCGGAAAACACCTTCTCCTGCGCCTTTTCGCGCACCGAGCAGGTGTTGAGCAGGATGACGTCGGCTTCCTCCGGCGTGTCGGTCTGGACCAGGCCCTCGGCCACGCCCAGCACGTCCGCCATCTTGTCCGAGTCGTACTCGTTCATCTGGCAGCCGAAGGTCTTGATGAAAACTTTCTTCGTCATGTTCGTTTGTCGCGAGGCTTACTTCTTCGGCAGCGGCTTGTCCGCTTCGGCCGGCGTCAGAATCCAGACGCGGTGGATTTCGCCCTGTTCCGTCTCCGTGTAGTTGATCGGCAAGTTGGCGCCGCGCAATGCGTCGGGCATCTCGATGAGATTTTCCTGATTCCGCACCTGCGCACCCGGGCTCAGGCGGCGCGGCGTCCCGTCGATGATGATCTGCGGCCAGGGCGCCGCGGTCATGCGTCCGCGCTTGACATCGTCCGGAAACGGACGTTCGAGCGCGAATGCGGGCGCGGTGGCCAGACCGGACAACAGACAGGACAGGAAGATTCGACGCCGCATGTGCGCACTCCGGAGAACTGGATTGCCGGGGAGGCGGCGCGAAGGGGCGGCGGCCCGCTCCGGCAGGTCGGGAAACGGGGTGCGATTATAGCACCGGGCTTGCCGGCCTCCCGGCTCAGAGCCGGTATAGCAAGAGGGCGATGCCAAGGACCGCAACGGTAGCCCAGCCCAGCCGTTCGACGTATTTCTCCAGCATGGCCTCCATGCGCGCGCCGCCCCATGCCATCAATCCCGCAACGAGATAGAAACGGGCACCACGGCCGATGAGCGATGCAATCGTGAACGGCAGCAAGGCCATCCCCAGAGCGCCGGCCGCAATCGTGAACACCTTGTAAGGGATCGGCGAGAATCCGGCAAGGAAGATCGCCCAGAATCCCCATTCCTCGAACCACGTCACGGCAGTCTGATAGGGCTCCCAATAGCTGGTGGTGCGCAGCCAGGGAGCGATCAGGTCGAAGGCGAGCGCGCCGATCAGATAGCCGAACAGGCCGCCGAGCACGGAGGTGACGGTGGTGAGGAAGGCAAACCGCCAGGCCAGTTTCGGCTTGGCCAGGCTCATTGGCGCCAGCATCACGTCGGGCGGCACCGGGAAAAAGGAGGATTCGGCGAAACTCATGCCGCCCAGATACCAGGGTGCATGGCGATGGCGCGCCCAGCGCATCGCAAGCTCATAGAGCGGGGAAAAGAGTTTCATCTGGGAGGCTGTGCAGCGCAGAGTGGGAAAGGTCGCGGAATTGTAGCAAACGAAAGGCAACGGCGATTGTCGGTGATCACCTTGGGGGCGTCCGGTATTTGACCGCAGTAAGCGCGAGAAGGCTGCGATGGATCTTTGGAAGGTGGGCGGACTGTGGAGGAGAGGAAAGTCAGGAGCGTGCTGTCGCGAAACGGGACGCGGTATACCGGCGGGAGTCGGGGGGGCGGTCCTGAAGCGGAAAAGCCGCATCCGAACAGTTGTGCGGATGCGGCCTTGAATTCCTGGTGGTGATAGGTGGACTTGAACCACCGACCCCAGCATTATGAGTGCTGTGCTCTAACCAGCTGAGCTATATCACCGAAGAAGCCCGAAATTATGTCTGGCGGAATCGCGCTTGTCAAGAAGGGAGATGGCGTCGGACCTGTTCGCCGATCTTCGCCGGTGCCTGCGGGTCAAGGCAGTCGATCACGATGCGATCCGGCATCGCTCGCAGCCACGTCAGCTGGCGTTTGGCGAGCTGGCGCGTAGCGGCGATGCCTTTCTCGCGCAGGTCTTGCAAGCCGTAGAGACCATCCAGATACTCCCAGGCTTGACGATAGCCGACGCACCGCATCGAGGGCAGCCCGAGGTGCAGGTCGCTGCGCGCGCGCAGCGCCTGCACTTCGTCGATCAGAGTGGCGGGGCCGGTGAGCATGGCATCGAAACGCCGGGCGATGCGCTCGTGCAGGACGCTGCGTTGCGCGGGTTCCAGCGACAGCGGCAGCAGATCGAAGGGGAGCTCGGGTTTGGGAGCGCGCGCCAGCAGTGTCGACATCGGTTTCCCGGTCAGCTCGAAGATCTCCAGGGCGCGCTGGATTCGCTGCGCATCGTTCGGTTTCAGGCGCGCGGCGGTAATCGGGTCGATCTGCGCCAGGCGTGCATGCAGGGCGGGCACACCAAGCGCAGCGGCGTCTTCGTCCAGGCGTGCGCGCACTGCGGGGTCTGCCTGTGGCAGTGCATCCAGTCCTTCGCGCAAGGCCTTGAAGTACAGCATCGTGCCGCCGACCAGCAAGGGCAGCTTGTCGCGGGACTGGATTTCGCCGATCAGACGCAGGGCATCGGCACGGAATTGCATTGCAGAATACGCCTCGGTCGGGTCGATGATGTCGATCAGATGATGCGGGGCGGCAGCGCGTTCTTCGGCGCTTGGCTTGGCAGTGCCGATGTCCATGCCGCGATAGACCAGGGCCGAGTCGACCGAGACGATTTCGCAGGGGAATTCGGCGGCCAGCGCCAGCGCTGCCGCCGTCTTGCCGGAGGCGGTCGGCCCCATGATGGTCACGACCAGAGGTTTCATGCGGTCTCCGGTGCGTGGCGGATGGCATGTGCACTGGCGAAGATCAGCGTACCCAGCACGCACGAAATGAGGGCCAGCGGCAGCAGCGTACCGTCATGGGTCGCGCCGACCGCATTGCCGACCAGAAAGGCCACACCCATGTAAAGCGCGCCCATCAGGCCGGCTGCGGTGCCTGCCTGGCGCGGGAACGGGGTGACGGCACTGGATTGAGCAATCGGGAAGATGAAGCCGTAGGAAAACATCATCGAGAACTCCGCGAGCAGCACCTGCGACCAGTGCGCGAATCCGGCAAGCACCGAAACGGCGAAGCCGATGCCGGTCAGCAGCGCGATCATGCTGCCGAGGTGCAGCATGCGTGCGATGCCGTGAGCAGGAAGCAGGCGCCGGCAAACGAGGGTGCCAACCATGTAGCCGGAGACGCCAAGCGCGTGGCAATAGCCGAACCAGGCCGTCGGCACGCCGAGCACTTCGATCAGCGCGAATGACAGGCCCGAAATGAACACGAAGATCGAGCCGTAGGACAGCGCTCCCGGCAGCGCGTAGGCCCAGAAAGCGCGCGCACCGAGCACGCTGCGGTAGTTCTCGGCCAGACCGGCGATACGCGTGGCGTCCGGGTTCTTGTGCAGATTGGTCTCAGGCAGTCGTCGCCAGGCCAGCACCAGCAGGGCGGCGGCCATCAGCGTGAGCGCGATGAAGGCGGCGCGCCAGCCGAACCCGACCTGCAGCCAGGAGCCAAGGATGGGACCGGCGATCGGCGCCAGCGACAGCCATGTCGCCGCCCGGGCAACCACGCGCGGGCCGTGCTCGGGCGCATACGCATCGCGTACCAGCGCGCGGGAGACGACGACCACCGCGCAGCAACCGAGCGCCTGCAGGAAGCGGGCACCGATGAGCATCCAGATGTGAGGCGCCAGGCTGCACAGGATGCTGGCGAACATATACAGCGACAGGCCGCCCAGAACCACCGGGCGACGGCCGTAGCGATCCGACAGCGGCCCGGTGATGAGCTGGGCCAGGCCGAAGCCAAGCACGAACAGGGACAGGGTTAGCTGCGCGGTGGCCGGCGGCACGTCAAAATAGCCGGCCAGGCTCGGCAGCGAGGCCAGGTAAAGGTCGGTCGACAGCGGCTGCGCCATGAAGAATGCCGTCACCAGCAGCAGGAGAGGGGCGTGCGCGAACGGCGCGAGCGGGGCAATGCGGGAATTCATACCAAGAAACTAAGAAGCGTTTTACTGTCCGCGCAGGAACAATTTGTCGAGATCGGACAGGGCCAGCTGCACCCAGGTCGGACGGCCATGATTGCACTGATCGGCGCGTTCGGTGGCTTCCATCTGGCGCAGCAGCGAATTCATCTCGGGGAGGGTCAGGCTGCGGTTGGCTCGTACGGCCGTGTGGCAGGCCAGTGTGCCGAGCAGTTCATTGCGCCGTTCGACCAGCACGCGAGAGCCGCCGAATTCGCGCACGTCGCGCAGCACGTCGCGCGCCAGCGCCTGCACGTCGGCATTTCTCAGGAGGGCCGGCACCGCACGCACGGCGAGGGTGGTGGGCGAAATGGCACTGATGTCAAAGCCGACGGCGGCGAGTGTGTCGCGGTTTTCCTCGGCAGTGCCGACCTCGATGGCGTCGGCATGGAAGCTGACCGGAATCAGCAGCGATTGCACCTGCATCGCGTCTTCGTCGAGGGCGTTTTTCAGTTGCTCGTACAGGATGCGTTCGTGTGCCGCATGCATGTCGATCAATACCAGCCCCTTGCGGTTCTGGGCCAGCACGTAAATGCCGTGCAGCTGGGCCAGCGCAAAGCCAAGCGGGAACTCTTCCGCTGCGACTTCGGTGTCGCCTGCGGGCGCAGTGGCCGTGACGTTCGTGACTGGGGCGAGGCCGGGCGCGGATGCCTGCGATGATGAGAACAGTGCCCCGTAGTCGGCCAGCTCCTGAGCCACGCCCGCAGGCCGGGCCGCGAACTGGCTGGCGAACGATGCCTGTTGCGGCTCGCGGATCCACGGCATGGCGCGCGAGGGCGCGGCGACCGGCGCTACCTCGTCCCCGGCTGCACCTGGTGCAGTCTGTGCAAGGGCGCGGCTGACTGCGTGGAACACGAACTGGTGAACGGCGCGGCTGTCACGGAAGCGCACCTCGATCTTGGAAGGGTGCACGTTGACGTCGACCAGCGCCGGATCGAGATCGAGCGCCAGCGCATACGATGGATAGCGATCGCCGTGCAGCACATCCTGATAGGCCGCGCGCACTGCATGCGTGAGCAGCTTGTCGCGCACGAAGCGCCCGTTGACATAGAAATACTGCGCGTCGGCGCGCGCCTTGGATGCAGTCGGAAGTCCGACGAAGCCGTGCAGGCGCAGCGGGCCGGCGGATTCGTCCAGGTGCAGGCGCGCGCCGGCGAAATCGGCGCCGAGCACTGCGGCACTGCGCTTTTCGAATTCGCTGTGATTCCAGTGGTCGATCGTGCGGCCGTTGTGGGTGAGCGAAAACGCCACGTCCGGGCGCGACAGGGCAATTCGGCGCACGACTTCCGCGCAGTGGCCGTATTCCGTCTGCTCGGATTTGAGGAATTTGCGTCGTGCCGGCGTGTTGAAGTACAGCTCGCGTACGTCCACCGTGGTGCCGGGGCCGGCGGCGGCGGGCTGGGGCTGCGCGTCCGGAGTGCCTTCCAGTACCCAGGCATGATCGGCGTCGGCCGTGCGCGAAGTCAGGGTCAGCTGCGCGACCGAGGCGATCGAAGCCAGCGCCTCGCCACGGAACCCAAGGGTGCCCACACGTTCCAGATCGTCCAGCGAGGCGATCTTGGAGGTTGCATGGCGTGCCAGCGCCAGCGGCATCTGCTCCGGCGGAATCCCGCGTCCGTTGTCGGTGATGGCGATGCGTTTCACGCCGCCCTGCTCGATGCGCACCGTGATCTGCGTGGCGCCGGCATCGAGTGCGTTTTCCAGCAGTTCCTTGACCACGGCCGACGGACGGTCGACGACTTCGCCGGCGGCGATCTGCGAGATCAGTTGGTCGGAGAGTGCCCGAATCGGGCGAGGAGAGGATGATGCGGCGGTCATCGCCGCATTATAAGTTGTTCGGGGCGCCCGCCATCACGATTGCGCCCGGCCCGGCCGGGCGCCCGGCAATCGCCGGTGCAATGGAATCGCCGGCGGACTATCAGGCTGCTATCTTGTCGATCAGGCCCATTTCGGCGCTCGACATCAGGCGATCGATGTCGACCAGGATCAGCATGCGCTCTTCCAGCGTACCGAGGCCGATCAGGTAATCGGTGTTCAATGCGGTGCCCATCTCCGGTGCCGGCTTGACCTGGGCGGCGTCGAGCGTGATCACGTCCGAGACGCTGTCAACCACCATGCCCACCACGCGACCGGCAACGTTGAGGATGATGACCACGGTGAACTGGTCA
>JAEZHR010000204.1 GCA_023416415.1 Pseudomonadota bacterium | reverse complement strand
CGACAATGGTGCTCAGTCCTTCTTGCGCCGCAGATACATGACCATGCCAGCCGCGGCTGCGGCCACGGCAACCAGACGCAAGCGCTTGCGTCTGGCCAGCACGGACCACAGGCGCAGGCCCACCGGGAGCAGCGCGCCGAAGCGAGCGAGCGCACCACTGCCAAGCCAGGCCGCAAGGGCGCTCGCGCCAGCCCGGCCCAGTATCTGGGGCGCCAGCACGTCCGGCGCAAGACCGGCACGCAGTGCGGCCCGAGCGTTGACGCTGGCGCTCCGATGGGCCCGTCCCTGTTCGATCAGCGTCTGCTTGTGTTCAGCGTTCATGGCGGAACAGGGCATCGCGGTCGGCGCGCAGCTCGGCGACCGTCGACGGCAACATGAACTTGTCGGTCGCGAGCATGGCACGGACACTCAGCAGCACGATGACAGCCAGCACGGTGTAAAAGGCCGCGACCAGCAGCAGGATCTTCCAGCCGAGCGCATCCCAAGCCAACGCGACGACCAGCGCGGTCCAACCGCCAAGTGCAAAGCACAGCAGGAGCACGCCAAGGGCACCGAGCAGGAGCACGCGCCCGAGGTGGTTGCGCGCTTCGCCGAGTTCGAGCGCGGCCAGCTCGACGCGGGTGACGAAGAGCGCGAACAGGTGGCGTCCGAGGGCGCCGAGATTGGCCGTGAAGCCGGCCTTGCCCGGGTCTTCGGTCTGGTTCGGGTCCATGAGCGCTTACTTGCGCGAAATCAGCATGCCCAGCAGCAGGCCGACACCGGCCGAGATGGCCACCGACTGCCAGGGATGCTCGTGGACAAAGGCGTCGGTCTGTTTCGCGGCAATCTTGCCCTTTTCCACGGCCACGGACTGCAGCTCGTGCGCGCGCTCGAGCGCGCTTTCAAGCAGAACCATGCCCTTGGCACGCAGATCTTCGGCCTTCTCGCCGGAGGCCAGGCTCGCTTCGCGGAACAGCTCGCGCGCGTCATCCACCAGCGTCTTCATGTCGTTGCTAACGGTCTTGATGTTCGAGGTCACCATGGCAAAGCTCCTGATTGAAATCGCCGGACCGTCACGAGCAAGGCCCGTGACGGCAGTATCTGGTGAACTTTACCAACTTTTTGACTTTCCCTGATCCAACGAGCGCAACAACAGGAGCCTTTGACGCTATCGGTCCATCTGCGGCAGCGCTGTCGTGCGCAACTGGAAGCGACCATCGCTGTTGAACAGCCAGGTTTCGGCCAGTCGCAGGCGGCCGCGCTGCAGCAGATTCGGGGAGGGCGGCGGGAAGGGAGCGGCCGTGCGCAGCGCGTGCAGTGCGGCGGCTTCGGTTTGACGGTCGCGGTTGGAACGCATGATTTCGGCATGCACGAGATCACCGTTCGCATCGACCTCGTACTGGATGACCACGACCGAGCGCAGCAGGGCTTGCGGACGCCCGGTGTAAATCTGCGCGGAGCTGCGCTGGCCGATGTGGTGCGCAAGAGCACGCTTGTATTCGTCCAGCGAGCGCGCCGGCACCACGACGGCGGGTCTGGGCCGCTCGACCTGCGGTGCCGGCTGCGGCTCAGGCGGAGTTTCCTTGCGCGTGGCGCAGCCGGCGATGAAGGCGACACCTGCCGCGATCAGCAATGCGAGTCTGGATTTCATCATGCTCCCCCTTCCCGAAGGTGACGAGGAGAAGTATCGCCGGAAAACCGGCGGCGGGAAGCTGCTTAACGCCAATTTACAGTTCAGTCGAACCGGCCTTGCCGTTTGAAACGCTCGGTTGCCTGCACCAGCGCGCGCGCAATGCCCGGTTCGAAGGCCGAGTGCCCGGCGTCGGCAATGACCTCCAGCCGCGCCTGCGGCCACGCGGCATGCAGGCGGAAGGCCGCCTGCGGCGGGCAGACGACGTCGTAACGGCCTTGCACGATCACCGCCGGCAAGTGGCTGATGCGATCGAGGCCGCGGATCAGCTGATCTGGACCCAGGAAACCTGCATGCAGGAAGTAGTGCGCTTCCAGCCGCCCGATGCCTACACTCACCCGATCGCTGCCGAAATTCGCGATGGCGTCCGGATCGGGACGCAGGAACAGGCAGGCGCCCTCATAGCGACTCCAGATACGCGCTGCCGGCGTATAGACGGCCGGGTCGGGATGAAACAGGCGTTTGGCGTAGGCCTGCAGTAGATCACCCCGCTCTTCAGGCGGGATCGGTGCGGAGAAGGCGGCATGCTGTTCCGGGTAGAACCAGCGGATGCCGTTCATGAACCAGTCGATTTCGTCCTGCGTGCACAGGAAGATGCCGCGCAACACAAAGCCGAGGCAAGCTTCGGGATGCGCTTGCCCGTAGGCCAGCGCCAGCGTCGAACCCCACGAGCCGCCGAACACCAGCCAGCGCTCGATGCCGAGGAGTGTGCGCAAGCGCTCGATGTCGTCGATCAGGAGCGCCGTGGTGTTGTTGCGCACTTCGCCCAGCGGCGTCGACTTGCCGGCGCCGCGCTGATCGCACAGTACGATGCGATACGCCTGCGGATCGAAGAAGCAGCGCTGGCGCGGCGACGTGCCGCCGCCCGGACCGCCGTGCAGGAACAGCACCGGAATGCCGTCCGGGTTGCCACTCTCTTCCCAGTACAGCGTGTGGATGTCGTCCACGGGCAGCATGCCGTGGCGATGGGGTTCGAGCGGGGGAAACAGGATCTGGTCGGTCGCGCGCATGGTGCCGGTCATTGTAGTTCGCATTTCATTCCACGATTTCTGCGTTTCGTCGCGTTCCGGTGCTCGGCCGCGACCCAATGGTGCACAGTTGTCGCGTCGTCAACTCACGGAGCATCATCATGTTTCTGCAGATTGTGAGCAGCACCCCCGTTTGGGTCTGGGCATTGCTGGCATTCCTGATCTATCGCGGACTTGCGGCACGGGCCGATCGCGTCGTGCCATTCTGGAACATGTTCATCCTTCCCCTGGTCATGCTGGGTTTGTCGCTGCAGGATGTGCTCGTCAGGTTCGGCGGTGCATTCGCGCTCGCGGTCTGGCTCGCTTTTCTGGCGCTCGGCACGATTGCAGCCTTGAAGCACGCACGCCCCGATTCAGTTCGCGCCGATCCGCTGCGCCGTACCGTCTCGCTGCGCGGCAGCCCGATGCCGCTGATGCTGATGATGACCCTCTTCGCCGTCAAGTACGCGGCCGCCGTCATGCTGACACTGCAACCGGAACTGCTTCAGATGCCGGCGTTTGTCGCCGTCACCTGCGGGTTCTACGGCATGTTCAGCGGCATATTTGTCGGTCAGCTCCTGCACGCCTGCACAATTTATCGTGCCGCAGTAGGCAGAATCTAGAAATTGCGGTACACTGCGCTCCCTTTCGATGCCATGACACGCATCGACGTGAAACCGGGACTCCGGACACGAAGGAATTCAGGAGTGGTAGTTCAGTTGGTCAGAATACCGGCCTGTCACGCCGGGGGTCGCGGGTTCGAGCCCCGTCCACTCCGCCAGATTGCAAAATGCCCGCGCAAGCGGGCATTTTCTTTTTCGCCCTTCCCTTCCAATCTGCCTTGCCAGCGAACTTCGCTATAGCAGCGCAATGCCGGGCAGCGTGCGCAGCGATGTCTCGCGCATGACCTGTACGAAGTCCGCCACGTACCGCCGCGCGGCCAGATGTTCCGGCACGACCGCATGCAGACGCCCCGTCAATCCTTCCTTGCCGATGCGCTGACGCGCCACGTAGCCGCGCTCCAGGTAAGCGCTCACCGCCCACAGCGGCAAGGCGGCCAGACCGCGTCCGCTCGCCACCAGTTGCAGCATCGCCACCGTCAGCTCGGTCGTGCGCCGCGCCGGCGAGATGCCTGCCGGCGCCAGCACGAGTCGCACGAGGTCCAGCATTTCATCCGGCACCGGATAGGTAATCAACGTCGTGCTGGCGAAGTCCGAGGCCTCCAGCCAAGGCTTGTCCAACAGGGCATGGCCTTTGGGCAGGAGCGCGACGATTTCGAATTCGAACAACGGGTGAAGATGCACGCCGCGCTCGTCTTCGTCGAAATCGGACACGATGGCCAACTCGGCGCGATCCTGGTGCAACAGGCCAACCGGATCGGCGTGGAAGCCGGAAACGATGTCCAGCTCCACCTCGGGCCAGCGCTCGCGGAAGGCGTCCATGGCCGGCATCAGCCAGTCGAAGCAGGTGTGGCATTCGACGGCAATGCGCAGGCTGCCCGCCGCCCCGTCGACCAGCCGCGTCACGTCGCGCTCGGCTTCGTACACCAGCGGGAGCACGGCGTCAGCCAGGCGCAGCAGGCGCTGCCCCGGCGCGGTAAACACCACAGGATTGGACTTGCGTTCGAACAGCGCCGCACCGTACTGCTCTTCCAGCCCCTTGAGCTGGTGCGACAGCGCTGACTGCGTCAGGCAGAGCAATTGCGCGGCACGCGAGAGATTGCCGGTTTCGCGCAGCGCCAGCAGGGTCTTCAAATGGCGCAGCTCCAAGGGCGACTGAATCATGAATGAAATTAAGAATGAACAGAAGAATTTTTCGTTTGAATCATAAACGTGGGCAAGCGAAGATCGCAAGTCATTCATCTTCAAGCAGCTTCACCATGATCAAAACTCATATTCTTGGCTTCCCGCGCATGGGCGCGCATCGCGAACTGAAAACGGCGCTGGAGCGCCACTGGAAGGGCGAACTGACGGAACGCGAACTGGAAGAGACCGGCCGCACGCTGCGCCACCGGCACTGGGAGGCGCAGCGTGCCGCCGGCCTGGATTTCGTGACGGTCGGCGATTTTGCCTATTACGATCACGTCGCCAGTCATATCCAGTTGTTCGGTTGCGAGCCGGCACGCTTTGGCTTTTCCGGCAATGAGAGCGACCTCGCGCGCTACTTCACTATGGCGCGCGGCACGGCTGGACATGCCCATGAAGCCGCCTGCGGGTGCGGCAGCCGGGCGCAAGATGGCAAGCCGGCGCTTGAAATGACCAAGTGGTTCGATACCAACTACCACTACCTGGTCCCGGAGTTCGCGCCACAGACGGTGTTCCGGCTGGCCGCACGGCGGCTGCTCGATGAAGTGGCCGAGGCCCGCGCCTTGGGCCACCCGGTCAAACCCGTACTGCTCGGCCCCCTGACCTTCCTCTGGCTGGGCAAGTCCAAGGTCGAGGGCTTCGACCGCCTGGCGCTGCTCGATGCACTGCTGCCGGTCTACACCGAGCTGCTGGCTGCGCTGAGCGCGGCCGGGGTCGAATGGGTGCAGATCGACGAGCCCATCCTCGGGCTGGACCTGCCCGGCACCTGGGCGCTCGCCTTCGAGCGGACCTATTCCGCGCTGCAGGCAGCACCGGTGTCGATTCTGCTGGCAACTTATTTTTCACCGCTCGAAGAGCACCTGAGCCTGGCCTGCAAGCTTCCAGTAGCCGGCTTGCATGTCGACGCCGTGCGCGCCGCCCACGAACTTCAGGCCGTGGCGGACTGGCTGCCGGCGCACAAGGTTCTGTCCGTCGGCATCGTGGACGGCCGCAACATCTGGCGCACCGATCTCGATTTCGCGCTCGCGCGCTTGCGTGGGCTGCAGGCCCGTGGCAGCGCCCTGTGGCTCGCACCCTCGTGCTCGCTGCTGCATGTGCCGCTCTCCCTGGCAAACGACTCCGCATTGGACGCCGAGCTGCGCAGCTGGCTGGCCGGGGCGATCGAGAAACTGGACGAACTCGATC
>JAEZHR010000380.1 GCA_023416415.1 Pseudomonadota bacterium | reverse complement strand
CCTCCGCGTCGTTTGCATCTGCTTCATCATCCTCGCCCAGATACGCCTTGATCACATGCGGATCGGACAAGACCTCCGCGGTCGGACCATCGGCGATCTTGGTGCCGGCATTCATCACCACGCAGCGCGAGCACAGAGCGCGCACCGCATCCATCACGTGCTCGACCAGCAGCACGGTCAGCCCGCCCGCGGCCAGCGACCGGATCAGGGCAATACCCTGCTGCAACTCGGTCGGATTCAGGCCGGCCAGCCATTCATCCAGCAGCAGCAGCTTGGGTTCCAGCGCGAGCGCGCGCGCGAGTTCCAGGCGCTTCTGGTCGATGTAGGTCAGGTCGCCGGCCGGCGTCTCGGCCTGGCCTTCCAGTCCGACGCGGGCCAGCAGTTCGAGCGCCTTCGCGCGCGCGGCGCGGCCATGCAGCGCGCCGGGGCGGAAGGCCAGACCGGCCTCCACGTTCTCCGCGCAGTTCATGCTCGGCAGCACGCGCACCAGTTGGAAGGTGCGGGCAATGCCGGCGCGCGCGATCTGGTGGCTCTTGAGCGTGCTGATCACGCGCCCGTCGAACTCCACCTGACCGCCGTTGCACGGCAGCGCGCCCGAGATCAGGTTCATCGCCGTGGTCTTGCCGGAGCCGTTCGGGCCCAGCAGGCCGACCACCTCGCCCGGATACACGTCCAGGCTCAATCCATTGACCGCCACCAGGCCGCCGAAGCGGCGGGTGACGTTCTTCATCTGCAAGAGCGGCTTGCTCATTGGGCACCTCCCTTGCGGCGGCGGATCAGACCGACCACGCCATTGGGCACGAAATACACGACCACCAGGAACACCAGGCCCACGAGGATCGAGAAGTGGTTCGGGAAGCTGGCCGACAGCCATTCGAACAGCAGCACCAGCGGCACCGCGCCGAGGATGGGGCCGAACAGCGCGCTCGCGCCGCCCAGCAGGGCCATGATCAGCGTCTGGAACGAGATCATCGGCGTGAAGGCGATGCTCGGGTCGATGTAGGTCCAGCGCGGGGCCATGACGGCACCGGTAACGGTGATGAAGGCCGAACTGGCGGCAAACAGCATCACCTTGACGATGGTGGTGTTGATGCCCACGTGCACGGCCACCGTTTCATCCTCGCCGATCACGCGCAGGGCCAGTCCCAGGCGCGAGCGGGCGATCACTGCGCGCGTGGCCAGCACCAGCGCAAGGAGCGCAACGAGGTGCCAGTAGATGTCGTGCTGGTCGATGTCGACGAAGACATAGCGGCCGATGTCGCGCGTGATGTTCACTTCGTACCAGTTCACGACCTGCATCACCAGCGAAGCGAGGCCGAAGCTGAAGATCACGAAGTACACGCCGGACAGGCGCAGCGTGGCCAGCCCCACGACCAGTGCCATCACGATGCCCAGCACCAGCGCCACCGCGAGCACGCCGGCCCAGGGCAGGGTTTCGCCGAGCACGGCGGTCACATACGAGCCGGCGCCGAAGAAGGCGACGGTGGCCAATGAGATGTAGCGCGTCGGGCCGGAGAACATGGCCCAGGCGGTCGCCAGCACGCTGTACATCAGCACGCTGATCATCAGCGACAGCACGTAGTCGCTCTCGATCCAGCCGGGCAGGAAAGCGAGCACGGCGACGCCGATCGCACCGAGCGACCAGCCGAGAATTTCATTGCGGCTCATCGCGCACTCCTTCCGAACAGACCCGTGGGCTTGAACAGCAGCACCAGCAGGAACAATGCATAGTTCACGGCCAGGGTCAGGCCGGGATCGACATAGCTGGCCACCAGTGTCTCGGCAAAGCCGAGCAGCATGCCGGCCACGAGGCAGCCCATCAGGTTGCCGACACCGCCCATGATGACGACGATCAGCGCCTTCATCGCGAACATGGTGCCCATCGAGGCCGAGAACGGCAGGAACATGGAAACGAGCACACCGGAGGCCGCAACCATCGCGCCGCCGATGCCGAAGGCCAGCGCTGCGGTCTGGCGCACGTTGATGCCGACCAGAGGTGCGAATCGCGGCGCGACCGACACAGCGCGCACGACGGTTCCGATGCGGGTGCGAGTCAGCAACAGATAGAGTGCGGCACCGAGCACGACAGCCACGCCCAGCACCAGAAGGCGGTTTGCCGCCACGGTACTGCCGAAGATCTGAATCGGCACCGACAGGTAGGAATAGCTGTGATAGTTGCCGCCGAACTGGACCAGCATGATGCCCTGCACGACGAACAGCAGGCCGAAGGTGGCGAGAATCGAGTCCACCTCCAGCGCGGGCCCCGCTCCGGTGCGGCGCACCAGTGGCGTGAGCAGCAACAGATAGATGCCCCACTGGATGGCAAAGCCCAGCGGGATGGCCAGCGCCAGCACCCAGAGCGGCGACCAGCCGAATCCGGTCACCAGCACGAAGGCAAGAAATGCCGGCGCAATCAGGAACTCGCCATAGGACAGGTTCATGATGCGCGCCACGCCATACTGCAGCGTCAGGCCCATCGCGACCAGCGCATACAGGCCGCCGAGCGTGGCGCCGGCAAGGAGAATGTCGATGAAATTCATGGGGAAAATCCAGCGCGCATGAGATGCCCGCGCACATGTGGAAAAATTCCCTCCCCTCTCAGAGGGAGGGTCAGGGTGGGGGCAGCGCGATCATGCCGGCACCGTCACCTGCGCGACCGTGCCCCCATCCCGGCCTTCCACCTCGCAGCTTGCAGCTCGCAGGCTGCCCGGATTCGGACGGCGCAAAGCATGCTTTGCGATACGCGTCCTCATCCCCCTACCAGGTGGAAGGGGTTCTACAAGATCTTACTTCCACACCGGCTTCGGAATCACCGCCGGCTTCGCGCCCTTGCGATCCGTCGGTGCCACCGCGTAGAACTCGCCCTTCTGCCACTGACCCACGTACCAGAGGTTGGGGAACATCTGGTCCTGCAGCTTGGCCTTGCCAAGAACGGTGTCGAAGGTGCCGTTGCGGATTTCCTCGGTCACGGCTGCACGGTCGATCTTGCCCACGCGCTCGATGGCCTGCTGCAGCACCTGCAGCGCAGAGTACTGGACGGCGCTGGCGAAGCGGTCGGGCTCCTGGCCGGTCAGCTCGACGTGACGCTTGAAGTAGGACTGGATCTCCGGGCTGTCGAAGTCCAGGCCGCCCAGGCTCATGACGCCTTCGGTGGTGTCGCCGAACTTCTTCTTGTACATCGGGAAGGCAGTACCCACGCCGAGGAACATGACCTTCGGATTGAGGCCCATCACCTTGGCGGTGTCGGTGATCATGAAGGTGTCCGGCGGATAGGAGAACGCGAAGAAGCTGTCGGCGCCGCTGTTCTTGATCTCGTTGAGCATCGGCGTCATGTCCTGCGTGCCGACCGGATAGGTCTTGTCGTACACGATCTCGAAGCCATGCTTGGCAGCTGCCTTGCGGGCGGCGCCGGAGAGTTCCACGCCCAGGCCGTCAGCCACGCTGATCATCGCGATCTTGTTGCCGATCTTGCCTGCCTTCTTTTCCTTTTCCAGGTAGTTGACCAGTTCTTCGGCATAGCCGCCGCCGGTGCCGAGGAAGAAGAAGGTGTGCTTCCAGCGCTTGACCAGTTGCGGCGCCTTGTCGGTCACCGAGGTCGCGGCCAGCAGCGGATACTTGTGCTTTTCATAGGTCGGCGCAACCGCGAGGTTGGATGCCGTGCCCCACGGCGGCAGCACGAAGTCCACCTTGTCCTGGGTGATCAGGCGTTCGGTCGCGCGCACGGCTTCTTCCGAGCTGGAACGGTCGTCGTACTCGACTACTTCGATCGGCACGCGCTTGCCGTATTCCTTGAGCATCAGGCCACCGGCGGCATTGACCTCCTTGACCCACATTTCATAGTTGGGCTTGACGGTGGTCGCGGTGCCCGGCGCGTTCGGGCCGGTCTTGGCGATCGCATAACCGATGCGGATCGACTTCGGCGCTTCCTGCGCGAAGGCGGGTGCGGCAAAAGCCACTGCCAGGGCGGCAGCACCTGCCGTCTTGAGCCAATTGCGTCTATTATTCCGATTCATGATGTCTCCTATCAGTCTGAGTTGACGTCGCTGGATGATAGGAAGGCCATTTACAAGTTGCTTTACCCCCAGAGAACTTTGCACTTGACTGAGCGTGCAAGTTTTCAATATGACAACTCCCGTGCACAGGAGGCTGCCATGAGCTCCGAATCCCGCTTCTCGACCGCCGAACTGCCTGCCGACGAAACCGCCCGCGCATGGCGCGACTGGATGGCATGCCTGTTCAATGGACTGGAATCCGATCTCTACGGCGACACCGTCTTCGACGGCGAGGTACAAACC
>JAEZHR010000334.1 GCA_023416415.1 Pseudomonadota bacterium | reverse complement strand
ATCGCATCAGCGCCCGACGGGTGGTCATCGAAACCGACGGCCAGCGCATCGAGCTTGACGATGTGCGCCTGGACTGGAATCTGGCGGCGCTCCTGTCCGGACGCGCCCTGCACATCCGCTCGCTGCGCGCACGCCACCTCGCCATCGTCCAGCCCATTGACCGCCCCGAAACACCACCGGCAGCCATGCCGGACAGCCTCACGCTGCCGCTGGGCGTGCAGGTGGATGCGCTGCGGCTGGACAGCGGCGTCATCCGTCGCGGGCCGGCGCCGCTGCTGGCGCTTGGTCCGCTTTCACTGGCCCTTGGCTATGCGGACGAACGCTACACCCTTGATCTGCAGCAGCTCGGCGCGCGCCCGCAGCTCGACGCCGGCAGCGTGCAGGCGGCCGTCACCGGACGCCTCGAACTGGACGCCCGTCATCCCTACCCGCTCACGGGCCGGTTCAAGCTCGAATCCAGCGCCAGCCAGGACCGCCATGTCCTCACCTCTTCCGGCCAGCTCGCGCTCGACGGCTCGCTGGCCGAGCTGCGCGCCGCGCTTGGCCTGACGGTCAACGAGGAAGATGTCACCGGCCACGCAGTATTGCGCCCCTTCGATCCTCAGATGCTGGCCAGCGCCGCACTGCACGCCGAGCGGCTCGATCTGTCTGCAATCGACTCGGCCCTGCCGCGCACCCGCCTGGATGTCGCGCTTGTCGCCCTGCCGGACAAGTCCGGCTCCCTGCGCCTGCACAACCATGCGCCGGATGCGCTGCAGGCAGGCGGACTGCCGTTGCAGGTTCTCGATCTCGCCTTTCGCCAGCACCCGGGAGGCGTCGACTTCACCGACCTGCGCGCCCGCCTCGGCCGCGCAGCGCAGGAAAGCCGTGCGGCCGGCACCGTAACCGGCAACGGCCAATACCGCAATGGCGCCCTGCAGATGAACCTGCGCACCGAGGGTCTGAACCTGCAAGGCATCGACCCGCGGCTGCACGTGACGAAACTGGCCGGCCATGCCAGCATGCAGCATGACCAGGGGCGTCAACACTTCACGGTCGCACTAAGCGAACCCTTTGGCCGGCACGGCCTCGCATTGGAGGCCAAAGGCATGCTGGCGGATTCCGAGCTGGAGATCCGCGAAGCCATCCTGCAATCCGGTCCCGGCAGCCTGCGTGCCACTGGCCGCGTGTCCTTCGAAGGCAAGCGGGCATTCCGCATGGAGGGCAAGCTCAGTCACTTCGACCTGCATGCCTTCGGTCGTTTCGAGCAGGTTCCGAGCATGGACCTCAACGCGGACTTTGCGCTGGAAGGCACGCGCAGTCCCGAGCTGCAGGCAACGCTGCAGTTCGGGATCGAAGACAGCCAGCTGGCCGGCGAGCCCCTGCGCGGCGAAGGCGAAGCCCGCGTGCATGGAGAACGGCTGACGGTGCCGACGCTGACCCTGGTTTCCGGACGCAACCGCGTCGACGCACGCGGCGAGCTGGCCGGCAGCGACGCCAGGCTGACCTTCTCGCTGGACGCTCCCGATCTTGCCAGCTTCGGGCCGGCCTTCGGCGGCGCCCTGAAGGCCGAAGGCACGGCCGCCGGCACGCTGACTGCGCCGTCGGTACGCCTTTCCTGGTCGGCTGCGCAAGCCCGGCTGCCCGGCAAAGTACGCATTGGTTCCATGCAGGGCCAGGCGAACTTCGGACTTGACCTCGCCACTCCGCTGCGTGTGGTGGCCGCACAGGCCAGTTTGCAGGCGCAGGATATGCAGCGCGCCGACACGCAGGTCGCGCGCGTTGGAATGCAACTGGACTTCGGCGCCCGCGCCCAGGACAAGCTGCGCTTCGAACTGGACGCGAGCGGCGTGAACGCCGACGGGACGCCGTTCGAGCAGATGCGCATCAACGTGCAGGGCAACAATGCACATCACACCCTGCGGGCGCATGTCGAGGAAGCAAACCAGCAATGGTCACTGCTTGCCACGGGGGCCCTGCGGGCGCTGGACACCGCCCCGCGCTGGGAAGGCGTGCTGCAGGCAGCCGAGGGCAAGGGCGACATCAATTTCAGCTCGGAAGGCGCAGCGCGCTTTACCGTATCGGCCGCGCTCCAGCGCCTGGAAGACCTGCTGCTGACAGTCGATGGCGGCCGGATCGCCCTCGCGCGCCTTGAACGCACCGCCCGCGGCATTGTCACCAGCGGCCGCATCGAGCGATTGCGCGCGGGCCCCTGGCTGGATCGCACGCCGCTTGGCGAGCAGATCGAAAGCGATCTGCAGCTCACCGGCGCCTGGGACTTGCGCATGACCGATACGCTCGACGGTGTCCTGAACCTGCGGCGCGAATCGGGCGACGTCACCATCCTCGGCGCTGCGCCGACGTCACTCGGACTATCCGCCCTGCATGCCAACCTGCGCGCCGATCAGGGCATGCTTGCGCTGGCCCTTCAGGTAGAGGGGCAGCGCGCGGGACGCATCGTGCTGGGCGCATCCACCCGTCTGGGGCGTGGCGACAATCCGCTGGCACTCGCCCCCGATGCGACGCTGGCCGGCAACGCGGAGCTCGACATTGCCTCGCTGGCCTGGCTGGCGCCCCTGGTCGATCCGCAGTTTGCAGCCGACGGCCGGCTGCATGGCAGCGTTGTGCTGGCCGGCAGTGTCGCCAGTCCTGAAATCAGCGGACGCATCGCCGGCGACGCCCTGTATCTGGCCAACGCCGAATTCGGACTGGACTTGCGCAACGGCATCCTGCGCAGCGAATTCAGCGGCCGCCAGCTGCAATTGCAGACGCTGCGTTTCGCAGGCGGCGAGGGGCAGATCGACCTGTCCGGGCCGATTGCCTTTGGCGATGCACCCACCGCACAACTGCTGCTCGCAGCCGAACGTTTCACCGTGCTGAACCGCCCTGACCGCAATCTGACGCTGTCCGGTTCGGCAAGCCTGGACTGGCAGCCCGGGGGTACGCGCGTGGCCGGGACGTTTCGCGTCGACTCGGGTTTCTTCGACATCGGCACCTCGGATGCTCCACGTCTGTCGCAAGACGTGGTGATCGTCGGCCAGGAATCACGCAGCGGGCCGCCGATCCCGCTGACGGCCGACGTTCTCGTACGTCTGGATGAAGGCATCCTGGTGCAGGGACGCGGACTGGATGCCCGGGTAGGCGGCGAGTTGCGCCTGACCAGCGCAGCGGGCGAAACCTTGCGCGCCGACGGAACGCTTCAGGTGATGCGCGGCACCTTCGGCGCCTATGGGCGCGAACTGGCCATCACCGAAGGCCTGCTGCGATTTACCGGTCCAATCGAGAATCCCGCGCTCGATATCCTCGCCATGCGGCGCGGTCAGGAAGTGGAGGCCGGCGTTTCCGTGGGCGGCACCGTGCTCGCCCCGCGCGTGACGCTGGTATCCGAACCGCCGGTGCCGGACGCTGAGAAGCTTGCCTGGCTGGTGCTGGGACGCAGCCTTTCCAATGTCGGCCCCAGCGACATCGGCTCGCTGCAGGATGCCGCGGCTTCCCTGCTCACACGCGGCGCCGCAGCCGGCGTGCAGTCGAGTTTGGCAAGCGCCTTCGGGCTGGACACGCTTTCCCTGGGCACCGCCGAAAACGGCCAACTGGAAGAGCGCATCGTTTCGCTCGGCAAGCAGGTGTCATCGCGGCTCTACCTCGGTTACCAGTACGGCCTGGAAACCGCAGCCAACGTGGTGCAACTGCGCTACCTGCTTACCCGCAGCCTCTCTGTCGAAGCCGAGGCAGGGGCACGCAGCGCGCTTTCGCTCTTCTACAGCATCAGCTTCGACTGAGCAGCCGATAACACAACATCACACCTGATCCAGAGCGTACAAAGACAACCGCCCGCATCGTGCGGGCGGCTGAGATGGGGCGGCGTTGCCGCGATTGGCGGTCGCCTTAATTAGCGT
>JAEZHR010000402.1 GCA_023416415.1 Pseudomonadota bacterium | reverse complement strand
GCCAGGGGCCGACCATCTGGTCGCGCACGGTCATGGCGCCAACGCTGCGGTCGCCGATCGTGATCAGGAAGGATTTGTCGGCAACCGTCGGCAGGCGCAGCACGCGCATCGCCGCGTCGAGCAGGTCGATTCCGGTCAGGTCCAGCGACGGGAATGCATGCTCCACGTGCGTCACGTCACGCAGCATCTTGGGCGGCTTGCCGAGCAGAACTTCCATCGGCATGTCCACCGGATTGTTGCCGTGCTCGGGGTCGATCACCTTCAACTGGCGCTCTTCGGTCGCAGTGCCGACCACCGCGAACGGGCAACGCTCGCGTTCGCACATCGCACGGAAGCGCTCCAGGCTCTCGGGCGCGATCGCCAGCACGTAGCGTTCCTGCGATTCGTTGCTCCAGATCTCTTTGGGTGCCATGCCCGATTCTTCGAGTGGCACCTTGCGCAGGTCGAATATGGCGCCGCGCCGGGCGTCATTGGTCAGTTCCGGAAAGGCATTCGACAGGCCGCCCGCGCCGACGTCATGAATGGACAGGATGGGGTTGTCCGCGCCCAGTGCCCAGCAGGCGTTGATGACTTCCTGCGCACGTCGTTCCATCTCCGGATTGCCGCGCTGGACCGAGTCGAAGTCGAGATCCGCCGTATTGGTGCCGGTCGCCATCGAAGACGCCGCACCGCCACCCATGCCGATGCGCATGCCGGGGCCACCGATCTGGATCAGCAGGCTGCCCACTGGCAGATCATGCTTCTTCGTATGCTGCGCCGAGATATTGCCCATGCCGCCGGCGATCATGATCGGCTTGTGATAGCCGTAGACCTTGCCGCCGACGTTCTGCTCGTAGGTACGGAAATAGCCGCCCAGGTTCGGGCGCCCGAACTCGTTGTTGAAGGCTGCACCACCGAGCGGACCGTCGATCATGATCTGCAGCGGCGAAGCGATGCGCTCCGGCTTGCCGGTGATGCCGGCCTGGCCGTGCGAGGTGCGCTGCGTCGGCGCTTCAGTGACGTCGCGCGCGTTCTCCCAGGGCTGGACCGCATGCGTGACCATCAGGTTGGAAACGGTGAAACCCGTAAGTCCGGCCTTCGGCTTTGCTCCCCGGCCGGTCGCGCCCTCGTCGCGGATCTCGCCGCCGGCGCCCGTGGAAGCACCCGGGAACGGGGAAATCGCGGTCGGGTGATTGTGGGTTTCCACCTTCATCAGAATGTGCGTCAGCTCCTCAGACGCCTGGTACACCTGCTGCCCTCCGCGCGGATAGAAGCGAGATACCGTCGCGCCTTCAATGACCGAGGAATTGTCGCTGTACGCCACCACCGTGCCCTTCGGGTTCAGCTGATGGGTGTTGCGGATCATCGCAAACAGCGAACGATCCTGCTTTTCGCCGTCGACAATCCAGTCCGCGTTGAAGATCTTGTGCCTGCAATGCTCGCTGTTGGCCTGGGCGAACATCATCAGCTCGACATCGGTCGGGTTGCGCTGCGCCTGGGTGAAGGCATTGAGCAGGTAGTCGATCTCGTCGTCCGAAAGTGCCAGACCAAGCTCGCCGTTGGCCCGCACGAGAGCCGCACGTCCGCCCGCCAGCACGTCCACATACTCGAGTGGAGGCGCTTCGAGTTCGCGGAACAGGGCTGCGGCCTCATTCGCATCGCGCAGCACCGTTTCCGTCATGCGGTCGTGCAGCAGCGCCACGACCTGCTGAACAGCCGGCTCCGACAATGATTTCGCTCCGCCCAGCAGGCCGCTCTTGAGGCGAACGCTATAGGCAACGCCGCGTTCGACGCGATGGACCTGGTTCAAGCCGCAGTTGCGCACGATGTCGGAGGCCTTGCTGGCCCATGGCGAGATCGTGCCGAAGCGCGGAATCACGACGAAGCGCTCGCCCTCCTCGCCGCCTTCGAACGGCTCGCCATAAGTCAGAAGGGCATCGAGGCGCGCGCGCTCGTCGTCCGCCAGCGCTGCGGAAGTAGCGACGAAATGGAGGTAGCGGCCGGAGATGGCGGTAATGGCCGGTTCGACTGCTTGCAACTGGGTGAGAAGACGCTGGGTGCGAAAGGCGGACAGGGCATTGGAGCCCGGCAGAATCAACATGGTGACGAGGAGAGATGAGCAAACCCGTGCGGGCGCAATGCTGCGGTTGGAACGGAAAGCACGATTATACCGTGGCAGAAGGGCTGCATTCCTTGCAAGCGCGCGTTGATCGGCACGACGGCAAGGCGCCGGTTGTTGTCGATGCGTGCCGTGTGCAGGCGGGAACAGCTGCCCATTTTCCTCCCAGTTCCCCTGCGCCAACTTTCGTTCCAGAGACTAGAATGACGCCTTTGTTCCGCACTAACTGGCGGGTTGACGCATGTTGAACGGGTTGACGGATTGACACAGAAACAGATTGCAGTGATCGGCGGCGGTGTGGTCGGCGTCTGCACTGCGTACTTCCTCGCCGAAGCGGGACACGATGTGGTCGTCATCGACCGTAACCAGAACGTGGCCCAGGAAGCGAGTTTCGCCAACGCCGCCCTGCTCGCTCCCGGCCATTGTGGTCCATGGGCGACTCCGGGAATGACGGGCCGTCTCCTGCGCGGACTGTGGCAGGCAGAATCGGCCGTCACCCTCAAACCCGGCCTGGATCACGCCCTGTGGCGCTGGCTGCGCCGCTGGCGGCGCGAAGGCGAACTGGAGCGCTTCCGCATCAATAAGGCACGCATGCAGCGTGTGGCCTTCTACAGTCGCGACTTGATGGAGCAACTACGCGACTACTACCAGCTTGAATATGAGCGCACCCAGGGTCTGCTGCAAATTTTCCGCTCGCAACGAGAGCTGAAAGCAGCCGAGCCTGTGATCGCCCTGCTGGCGGAACACGGCGTGCCGCATCAGTTGATGAATCATGACGATGCACGTGCAGTCGAACCGGCGCTGGCCACGCACACCGAATTCGCTGCAGCCTTGCACCTGCCACAGGACGAAGCGGGAAATTGTCCGCTGTTTGCGCGCCGCATGAAGCAGATCACCGAAACGCTCGGCGCGCAATTTCACCTTGCCACCGCAGTGGAAGCGATTGAACCCGAGAGCCGTGGCCTGGCCTTGCGCATCAACGGAGAACGCTTTCCGGTCGATGCCGCCGTGATCGCCGCCGGTGCGCAAAGTGCTGCGCTCCTCAAACCACTTGGCATCAACGTCCCGCTGCAAGCCGTGCACGGCTATTCAATCACGGCCATGGTCCACGACTATGAACGCGCTCCGCATGGAAGCGTATTCGATGAGACCTACAGAACCTCGGTATCCCGCATGGGCGGCCGCGTCCGGGTGGCCGGCACGGCCGGCTTCGGCGCAAATGTCCCGGCCCTGCAGCAGCGCGCCGTGCGCACGCTGCTCAAGGTTGCCAGCGACTGGTTTCCACAAGCCGCCCCCTACGCCAGCGCCAATCCCTGGAGTGGCCTGCTGCCCATGCTTCCCGACGGTCCGCCGCTTCTCGGCCCCACCCACATTCCCGGCCTGTATCTGAACATCGGCCATGGTACGGAAGGCTGGGCAATGGCCGCCGGATCGGGCAAGGTGGTGGCCGACATCGTTTCCGGGCGTGAACCTGAAATCGACCTCGAAGGACTGACGCTCAAGCGCTATGGATAAACTGGATTGCGTGGTAATCGGCGCCGGCGTGGTCGGCCTGGCAGTGGCTCGCCAACTGGCGCTGGCAGGGCGTGAGGTTTTCGTCATCGAACGCAACGCGGCCATCGGCATGGAAACCAGCTCGCGCAACAGCGAAGTGATCCATGCCGGTCTGTACTATCCGACCGGCAGCCTGAAGGCGCGCCTGTGCGTACCCGGACGCGATGCGCTGTATGCCTATTGCATCGAACGCGCGATACCGCACAGGCGTTGTGGGAAGCTGATCGTCGCAACCGCAGACGAGCAATTGCCAAAACTGGCCGCCATCCAGGCACAGGCCCACACCAACGGCTGCACCGAGGTGAGCATGCTGACAGCCACCGAGGCGCAGGCATTGGAGCCTGAGCTGGCCTGCGTCGGCGCACTGTCTTCCCCGAACACCGGCATTGTCGACAGTCATGCACTGATGCTCGCCCTGCAGGGCGACGCGGAAAACGCCGGTGCCATCTTCGCCTTCGCCAGCCGGGTAACTGGTGGACAGGCGACGGGCGACGGCATCGTCCTGCGCATTCGCACCGAGGATGGGGAAGAAGCCGAACTCCTGGCCCAGACGGTGATCAACTGCGGCGGCCTGTGGTCGACCCACGTCGCACGCGCCATTGATGGCTTGGCGCGGAGCTCGATTCCACAAGCCTGGTTTGCCAAGGGCAACTACTACTCGCTTGCCGCCAGAGCGCCGTTCTCGCGCCTGATTTATCCGGTGCCGGAACCAGGCGGACTTGGCGTTCACCTCACGCTGGATCTCGGCGACCAGGCGCGCTTTGGCCCCGATGTGGAGTGGCTGGACGACACGAGCAATGAGCCGGATTACGCAGTTGATCCGCGCCGTGCCGAGCGATTTCACGCCGAGATCCGCCGCTACTGGCCACAGCTGCCAGATGACGCATTGCAGGCCGCGTATTCCGGCGTGCGTCCCAAGATCAGCGGACCCGGTGATGCCGCTGCCGATTTCCTGTTCGAGCGCCACGGCAATGCGCATTATCTCGGGCTGTACGGCATCGAATCGCCGGGCCTGACCGCCTCACTTGCCATCGCATCGCATGTAAGCACCCTGCTCGCCTGAGCGAGGCCGCGAATCGCATACAATCGGCGCATGAATACCACCCTGCGCCCTCTTTACAGCGTTGCGGAAATCCGTGCCATCGAAAAGGCCGCACTGGCACGGGTTCCGCCCGGCACGCTGATGGCCCGGGCCGGCGCAGCGGCGGCGCGCCATGCCGAGGGGATTCTCGGCAGTGTCGTGCGACGCCGCATCCTAGTGCTGGCCGGTCCCGGAAACAACGGCGGCGATGCACTCATTGCCGCCGACCTGCTGGCCGAGATGGAAGCCCATGTTTGCGTGATGCCGGTATTCAGCGAAGCTGCTCCACGCCCTGCAGACGCACAAAATGCCCTCGCGCAATGCCGCCGCGGCAAGGCGCGTTTCATTACCGTTGACCCGGCACACTGCCAACCCGGAAACTGGGATCTGGTCATCGACGGCCTGTTCGGCATCGGACTGCAGCGCCGGCTGGAACCTTCCGTACGCGCCCTGGTACGTGCCGTCAACGCCCTCGACTGCCCGCGCGTTGCGCTTGACGTTCCCAGCGGTCTGGACGCGGACACCGGCATGACCGTCGACGACGAGGGCTGCGCCACCGTCGCCACACATACACTGACCTTCCTTGGCGACAAGCCAGGCCTGCACACCGGATTCGGGCGAGACCATGCGGGAGACGTGACGGTGACCGACCTTGACGTGGACGCCGCGCTGTTTCCCGTTGCCCGGGTACACCGCAGCGGCATCGCTGCCTTTCGATCTGCACTCAAGGTCCGTCCGGCCAGTGCGCACAAGGGCTCGAACGGCGACGTGATCGTAGTCGGCGGCGCTGCCGGCATGACCGGCGGCGCCATCCTTGCTGCCCGCGCCGCACTGTACGCGGGTGCAGGCCGGGTCTATGCCGCCCTGCTACACCGCAGCAGCGATTACGATGCCCTGCATCCGGAACTGATGCTGCGCACGGCAAGCGACATCGCATTCAATGACGCCGTCATCGTCGCCGGTCCGGGCATGGGCAAGGACAGCCAGACGCTGCTGGAAAAGGTTCTGGCGAGTAGCAACCGCGTCGTGCTCGACGCCGATGCCCTGAACATGATCAGCGCCGATCCCTCACTGGCGCAGCAGCTTGCCCGGCGCGCTGCGCCGGCCATGATCACGCCGCATCCGCTTGAAGCCTCGCGCCTGCTGGGATGGAGCACGAACGACGTCCAGCGCGACCGGATCGCATCTGCGCGCGCGCTTGCGCAACGCTTCAACTGCGTTGCAGTGCTGAAGGGATCGGGCACCGTGATCGCGCGGCCCGATGGCGAGACCATGATCAACCCGACCGGCAACCCGGCGCTCGGCACCGCCGGCAGCGGCGACATACTGGCCGGCGTGTGCGGTGCACTCATGGCGCAGGGATGCGACGTGTGGCCGGCGGCACTCGAGGCGGTGTGGCTGCACGGCGCGGCGGCCGACAGACTGGTACAACAGGGCGTGGGGCCGATCGGGGTGAGTGCGGGTGAACTGATGATGCCGTTGCGCGCGCTGCTCAATGAACTGACGCAGCGTTACGGCCGATAGAGACGCCCGGCCGCGATCGTGATCGTGCGTTTGCAGCGTGCGGCGATGGAGGGGTCGTGGGTAACCAGCACCAGAGTCGAACCGCGCTCCTCGTTCAGCTCGAACATCAACTTGATGACCGCATCACCGGTCGCGGCATCGAGGCTGCCGGTCGGTTCGTCCGCGAACAGCAGCGGCGGCTCGGTCACGAAGGCACGCGCCAATGCGACGCGCTGCTGCTCGCCCCCGGACAGGTACTTCGGATAATGACGCAGGCGGGAGGACAAGCCAACGCGCGCGAGCATCGCTTCTGCCTTCTCGCGTGCGCCTTCGTCGCGTCGCAATTCCATCGGCAGCATCACGTTCTCCAGTGCCGTCAGGTGCGACAGCAGCTGAAACGATTGAAACACGAAGCCGAGCCGGGCTTGCCGTAGTGCCGCACGTCCGTCCTCGTCCAGCGCAAAGATGTCGGTTCCGTCGAGTTTGACTGTGCCTTCAGTCGGCGCATCGAGACCCGCAAGCAGGCCGAGCAAAGTCGACTTGCCCGAACCTGATGCTCCGACGATGGCCAGCGTCTCTCCGGCCGCGACAGTAAAATCGATGTCACTCAGGATCGTCAGCTCGCCGGTCGCATCGGCGACCCGCTTTCCAAGGCGCACGACTTCAATCGCAGGAACGGAATAGGAATTCTCTGGCATGCAAACAGGAAGATGGTTCGGTAAGATCGCTCAGACACGGCGCAGCCTGATGCTGATGCTGCTGATGACATTGGCGCTTGCAGGGAACGCCTATTCTGCAACAAAAACCGTGCTCGTGCTCGGCGACAGCCTGTCGGCCGAGTACGGCATCAAGCGCGGCGCTGGCTGGGTCGCCTTGCTGGAACAAAGACTGAACGAACAGCGCATCGACGCAAAAGTCGTCAACGCCAGCATCAGCGGTGAAACCACCAGCGGTGGACGCAGCCGTCTGCCGGTCCTGCTGAAGGAACACACGCCGGATGTCGTCGTCATCGAACTCGGCGGCAATGACGGATTGCGCGGATTGCCGCTCAAAGCGGCTGAAGACAACCTGCGCGCGATGATACGCGCTGCTCAGCAAGCTGGCGCGCGCGTCCTGCTGGTCGGCATGCAGATTCCACCAAACTATGGACGTGCATACGCCGACCGCTTCACCAGCATGTACGAAAAGCTCGCGCGCGAAAACAAGGCCGTACTCGTGAGCTTCTTGTTGAAAGGGGTTGCCGAAACGCCCGAACTGTTTCAGGCAGATCGCATCCACCCGACTGCGGAAGCGCAGCCGATCATGCTCGAGAACATCTGGCCCGCACTCAAGCCTCTGCTCAAATAGACAGCCACCAGCCAGTTCGTTCGACGCGTACGGTGACATTGCCCCTTGCCGCCGCAACACCGGTGTGCCACGTCTACGGAAATCCATTAGAACGCAGCAAGGCAATTGCCGGCAATTGCGCCAGCCCACCCAAAAAAATGGCCGCCAGCATGTGGCGACCATTCTTGGTGTGACGCGGCAGTCAGTCCTCGTCGATCGTAGTGTTGTTCCCCGGTGCCGGCAACAGTATCTCGACTTCGAACTTTCTCTTCAGTGCTTCGATGTAAGCGGCCATTTCCTGCTGCGCGACCACATTCGCTATCTGCTGCTGTTCAGCGGCGCGTCGTGCCGTGTCCGGCGTTTGCGGCCGTGAGACGCTGTTGATGCGATAAACGGCATAACCTTGCGGAAGATCGACGCCTACATAGGCGGGCAACTTGCTGGTATCCGCCGTCATCACTGCCATCAATGCCACATCAGGCAGACCTTCCGGCTTCACGCGCGACACCTTCCGCGCCGCGCCGAATCCCTGCGCAGCAGCCCCGTCACGCAATGCCGCGAGACGCTCCTCGCCCGCTGCACGCGCCAGCTTTTCCGCCTCCTGCTGGCGCACGCGCTCACGCACCAGCGCCTCCACCTCGGCGAACGGTCGGGTGGCCTGCGGCCGATACTCAAGCACGCGTCCGGATGCCAGCATTCCCGGTGCGATTTCAATGGCCTCGGTATTGCGCTTGTTCTTGACGGCCTCGTCGGAGAAAAGCGCTTCCAGGAAACGCGGATTGTTCAACGGAGCGGTTGCACCCTGCTGCGGTGTACGTGTCACGTCGTCAGCCTTGTGAATCTCCAGATGCAGCTCATCCGCGACTGGCTTGAGGCTGTCCGGCTGCTCGTACACCATGTTCGTAAACTGCTCGGCGGCCGACGTGAACTGACGAGCAACTTGCTGCTGACGGACCTCCGCAACCACTCGGTCGCGCACTTCCGCCAGAGGTTTGACCGCTCCCGGCCGGACATCGGTGAGCTTGATGATGTGATAACCAAACTCGGATTCGACAACGTCGCTGACCTGCCCTTTTTCCAGCGCAAATACTGCATCCTCGAACGCCTTGACCATCATGCCGCGGCCAAAGAAATCGAGATCACCTCCCTGCGCAGCCGATCCGGGATCCTGTGAATGCTCGCGCGCCAGCTTGGCGAACTCATCCGGATTCTTGCGCACCTGAACGAGCAGTTCCTCCGCCTTCTTGCGCGCTGCCTCACGCTCGGAAGCGGATGCCTCGGCCGGGGCACTGATCAGGATATGGC
>JAEZHR010000392.1 GCA_023416415.1 Pseudomonadota bacterium | reverse complement strand
GCCGGGGCACTGATCAGGATATGGCTGGCACGGCGCTGCTCCGGCTCACCGAAGCGCGCAGCGTTCTGCTCGTAATAACTCTTGATGTCCGCCTCGCTGACCTCAATGCGGGCGGCCAATGCGTCCTGCGTCAGCACAACGTATTCGACGTCGACCTGTGCCGGCACCCTGAATTGGGCTGCATTGGCTTCGTAGTACTGCTTGAGCATGACGTCCGTCACCTGCACCTTGGACAGGAAATCGGAGGTCGGGAAGTTCAGTGCCTGAACGTCGCGCACCTGGTCATTCAAGTCGGACAGACGCTCACTCACGACACGCGGCGCGATCACCGTGCCCTGCACCGCATCGCTTACCTGCTGCAGTACCAGATCGTGCCGCAAGCGTGCTTCGAACTGCGCGGGCGAGAGTCCCTGGCTGGCCAGCAGATCCTTGTAGCGCTGCACATCGAAACTGCCGTCGGCACCTGTCAAGCCCGGAATGTCTAGAATGGTCTGCTGCAAGAGCTGATCGCTGGCACCAAGCTTTCCATCCGCGGCTTCAAGCGCCAGCAAGCGCTGCACGATCAGGTTATCAAGTATGTCGCGGCGGGCCTGCGGCGTATCAAGCAGGCGCGGATCAAACTGTCCACCCAGCATATCTCGCAGACGATCCATCTGCTGACGCTGCACGAACTCCAGCTCCTGACGCGAAATGGGCTGGCCGCCCACCCGGGCGACAACATCGCGATCACCTGACAGACGCGTATAGCCCTCCAGTCCGAAGAACGCGAACGAAGGGAAAATGAACAGCAGCAGCACAAACTGCATCAGGCGGCGATGCGTACGAATGAATTCAAACATGGTCGACCCAAGTACTGAAAGCGCAAGAACGCATGCGCATAAGAAAAAAGGCGAACTTGCGTTCGCCTTTCTTGTGTGGCGGAGTGGACGGGACTCGAACCCGCGACCCCCGGCGTGACAGGCCGGTATTCTAACCGACTGAACTACCACTCCTGAAACCCTTGAAGCCCTAGCAAAACACCGCCCGCAAGCATTTGCAGAAACTGGCACGTTTCTGCCTTCAGCCATGCGAACACTGCTTGCATTGGCCCGCCTATCGGCGTTTTCCTATCGGCGCTTTGTTAGGGCTTCTTTCTAGTCTGGCTGTCTGGTGGGTGCTGAGAGGCTCGAACTCCCGACCTACGCCTTGTAAGGGCGCCGCTCTACCAACTGAGCTAAGCACCCATGCATACCTAGTCAGCCAAACTTCCCGACGTTTGTCACCACGCCGGGAAAAGCAGGATTCTACAACAACTTTGCTTTGAACGCAGCAATTAGTTGATGGCGTCCTTCAACGCCTTGCCCGGACGGAACTTGGGCACCTTGGCTGCCTTGATCTTGATTGCATCACCAGTGCGCGGATTGCGGCCGGTGCGCGCAGCGCGCTTGCCGACAGCGAAAGTGCCGAAGCCAACCAAGGTAACGGTGCCGTTCTTCTTCAGCGTCGTCTTCACTGCACCGATCAGTGCTTCCACTGCGCGTGCCGAAGCTGCCTTGGAAATATCGGCGTTCTTGGCGATGTGTTCGATCAATTCGGTCTTGTTCACGTATGGCCCCCTCAATGAGATGTGGTTTTCGCACCAGCGGTTGTTGCCTGTTCTGACTCCATGTCCGGCACGAAATGCAGAGCGGAAATTTTCTGCAGCCCGTATTAAACAAGCGGCATTACCTTATGTCAAGCGCGTTTCCGACGGTTTTTCCCTCGGAACCCGCGAATTTGCTGGCTTGTTGTCTTCATGCAATCAATGCCTACTTCCACTTCCGGAAGTCAACTCTTCCGGGCCGTTGCCGACACTGTCAAATCGTGATCGGCAACCAGTCGAATCCTTCGTCCTGGCATGCAATACGGATGTCGATCGCATCGGCGCCCGGGACGCGGCGCAATGCATCAAGAGCCAGAATCGGCGTATTGTTCTTCCGACTCAGATGTGCGGCAACCACCCGCTTCAATCGCATGCGATCGAGTGCAGCGAGGGCCGCGGCACTCGATTCATTGGAAAGGTGTCCGTAGTCCCCTCCGACGCGCCGCTTGAGGGAATACGGATAGTCCGAATTGGCGAGCATGGAAGGATCATGATTGCACTCGAGCAGCAAGGCATCGCAGCCACCAAGGGCTGCGAGCATATGAGGCGTCACATGACCGGCATCGGTCAGGATGCCAAGCCGCCGGCTGCCGTCGGAAGCCACAAACTGGAGCGGCTCGCGCGCATCGTGCGGAACGGTAAAGGGAAGCAGATTCAGATCGCCGATGTCGATCGTTTCGCCATCGCGGCAAAAATTCACGTCGACATCATGCGCATGACGCAAGACCGCCTGATGGGTTCCGCAGGAGAGCCAAACCGGCAACTTGTGACGCCGCGCGAACTTGAACACCCCGCCGACATGATCTTGATGTTCATGCGTGACGACAATGGCGGCGACTTCGCTGGCAGACATGCCAAGACGCGCCAGTCGGCGTTCCGTCTCGCGCACGGCAAAGCCGCAATCCAGCATGACAGTCGTGCGTGTCGTGCCGGATGCAGCCGAAATCAGCAGGGCGTTACCCTCACTGCCACTGCCCAGACTGGCAAACTTCAATGATTCAACGCAGCTGTTCGTTGAGGAGGGAGAGGATTCGATCCGCGGTCTTGGAGCTGGCGGCCTGGCCTTGATTGTCCAGCACGCTTACTTGAGTCGCCTCACCTGCCTGCCTGACCGAGATGCGAAAGCGATCCGCTTCACGCACCTTGTTCGCGCTGGAACTGAATGGGTTGAGCTTGGACAGAAAGCCGCCCTTTTTCGGCGCATCCATCTCATCATCCGGGTCGACATAGCGAACGAAGTACAGGCCCGCTCCACGGTCGCGATCTTCCACGGTAAATCCGACGCGGTCCCGCGCCACGCCGACGCGGCGCCAGG
>JAEZHR010000357.1 GCA_023416415.1 Pseudomonadota bacterium | reverse complement strand
CGACGTCCCCGTTGCAGTGCGCATGCTGAATTCGCGCGAGATTGTCTCGGCGCTGTCCTTGCGGGAAGCGGATATCGGCTTCATCTTCGGCCCCGCCCGGCATCCGGCTGTCGACGGTGAGGTGCTGCGCGACAGCCGCATGGTCTGCGCTGCACCGAAGGGCATGTTCGACGGCAGCGCGCGCGTGGTGCTGGAAGACCTGATCCGCAAGCCGATGGTCATGCAGGACGAAGGGGACTACATGAGCGGCATTCTGGCTGAAGCCAGGCAGGAGGCCGAGGCCGGCGAGCATCCTGGCATCACCGTGCAGACTTACCACGCGGCGCTGGCACTGGCCGAGAACGGCATCGGCGCGGCGCTGATCGATGCCTTCACGGCCTCGTCCGCGAATCCCGCGCGCGTGGACGTGCTGCGCCTGGACCCGCCGCAGCTGCTGCCGATCCATGGATTGTGGCCGCGCGATGCGGAGATGTCCGTGCAGCTGCGCCACTTCATCGCGTGCTTCAACAATGCCGCGAACGAGATCGCGCACAAGGTGCCGGCCGCGCATTGATTTATTGTTTCGAAAAATGCGCCGCAGGTTTCTGCGCCCCGCAACGCGCCGATATCAATTCGAGGTATGGGAGGCTCATGGACCTTGCGCTCATTCTGCGCCGCCTGCTTGCCGTCTCGCTGCTGGCGAGCGTGCCGTTCGTCGCGCATGCCAGGACGCTTGCCAACGAAGACCTGAACCCCGAAGCCGCCACCGGCGTCGTTGCCAAGCAGCTGGTGACGGCCAGACGTTTCATGACGGCCGCGGCCAATCCCCTTGCCACCGCAGCGGGCGACCGTATCCAGCGCATGGGCGGCAACGCCGTCGATGCCGCCATCGCCACGCAGATGGTGCTGAATCTGACCGAGCCGCAATCCTCGGGCATCGGCGGCGGCGGATTCATCGTCTATTACGACGCCGCCAGCGCCACGCTGATCACCTACGACGGGCGCGAAACCGCACCTGCTGCCGCCGAGCCGGACCGCTTCATGCAGGGGCCGCAGGCGATGCCCTTCGCGGCGGCAATGAACAGCGGCCTGTCGGTCGGCACGCCGGGCGCGCTGCGCATGTTCGAAGCCTTGCACAAGGATTACGGCAAGCTGCCCTGGGCCGTGCTGTTTCAGCCCGCCATCGAACTGGCCGAGAACGGGTTCGCGGTGTCGCCGCGCCTGGCGCGGCTCGCTGCGGAAAGCAAGGACCTGCAGAGCCAGCCTGCGGCGCGCGCCTACTTCATGCCGAACGGTGAGCCGCTGCGGGCCGGACAGCGCCTGAAGAACCCGGAACTGGCCGCCGTGCTGCGCCGCGTGGCGAGCGAAGGGGCCAATGCGTTCTACAAGGGCGAGATTGCACGCGACATCGTTGCGGCCGTGCAGGCTCACCCCGTGCCGGGCGATCTGTCCGAGCAGGACCTGGCCGGATACGCTGCACGCAAGCGCGAGCCGGTGTGCGGCAAGTACCGCGTCTATCTGGTGTGCGGCATGCCGCCGCCATCTTCCGGCGGTATCGGCGTGATCCAGCTTCTTGCCATGCTGGAGCGGCACCCGATCGACGAGTTCGAGCCCGGCAGCGCGCTGGCCGTGCACTACTTCGCCGAGGCGGGGAGGCTCGCCTATGCCGACCGCGATTTCTACCTTGCCGATCCGGACTACGTGCCGGTGCCGGTGGCCGCGCTGCTGGACCCCGCCTATCTTGCCGCCCGCAGCAAGCTGATCCGGCCGGACGCCAGCATGGGACGTGCCGAGCCGGGCGATCCCGCCGGCAAGCTGTCGGCACTGGCACCCGACAATGCGCTCGAAGTACCTTCGACCACCCACGTCTCGGTGGTGGATGCCGAGGGCAATGCCTTGTCGATGACGACCACGATCGAGTCCGAGTTCGGCAGCAAGATCTTCGTGCGCGGTTTCCTGCTCAACAATCAGCTGACCGATTTCTCGCTCACGCCGGCCGACGAGACGGGGCGCCTGCGCGCCAACCGGCTGGAAGCCGGAAAGCGGCCGCGCAGCACGATGTCGCCGGTCATCGTCCTGCGCGGCGGCAAGCCATTCATGGTGGTTGGTTCACCCGGCGGATCGGCCATCATCAACTACATCGCGAAGACCCTGGTCGGCGTGCTCGATTGGGGCCTGAACGTGCAGGACGCCATTGCCCTGCCAAACGTGGGCAGCCGCAACAAGCAGACCGAGCTGGAAGCCGGTACGGTCCTCGAGGGCTTGCGGCCAAAGCTGGAAGCCATGGGGCACGAGGTCAGCGTCCTGCCTTTTCCGAGCGGCATCCAGGGCATCGTGATCGATGCCGGCGTGCTTTCCGGCGGTGCCGACCCGCGACGCGAAGGGCTGGTGCTGGGCGAATAGCTCTGCTCCCGGGCCATGCAGGCCCGGCATGGTTTGCGCGGAAAATGCATACGACAGAGCCGGTCGTGCTCGCTATAGTCTTTCCTGTCGATTTCTCGCCCGGTCGGGCAAGCGAAACCACTGAACCAGAAGGATCGCAATGCATATCTGCGTACTTGGCGCTGGCGTCATCGGCCTGACCACTGCATATCGCCTGCTGCGCGAAGGTCACGAGGTCACGCTGGTCGATGCCGGCTCCCAGGTGGCAAGCGGCGCCAGCGGCGGCAATGGCGCCCAGCTCAGCTATTCCTATGTCGCGCCGCTGGCGGATGCAAGCATCTGGAGCAAGTGGCCGCAATATCTCTTCTCGCGCAATTCGCCTCTGACCTTGCGGCCCACCGCCGACATTGCGAAGTGGCGCTGGCTCGCGGCCTTTCTCGCCGCGTGCAATACCGACCGGGCGCGCCGGACCACGGTCGAACTGCTGCGCCTGGCCTTCCTCAGTCGTAACGAGATGACACAGTTGCGGGCGGAAGAAGCGCTCGCGTTCGAGCATCGGGTGGCGGGCAAACTGGTGATGTATCAGGATGCGGCCGGACTGGAGAGCGCGCGTCGCCAGGTCGCGTTTCAGGCGCGGTACGGTTGCAGTCAGCAGATCCTTGGAATGGAAGAATGCGTGGCCGTGGAACCGGCGCTTGCCGCAGTCGCGCACCGATATGCCGGCGGCGTCTATACACCCGACGAGGAAGTCGGGGATTGCGCGATGTTCTGCCGCAACCTGTTGCGCCGCCTGCAGGCCGACGCTCATTTCCGGTTCCAGCGCGCTAGGGTGGAAGGTGGGCAGGTGCGCGGCGGCCGCCTGCTTGCCGTGCAAACCGATGCCGGCGAGTTGACGGCAGACGCTTTCGTGCTTGCCCTGGGCGTACACAGCGCCGCCTTCGCACGCAGGCTCGGTTTTCATCTGCCGGTCTATCCGCTCAAGGGATACAGCATTACGGTGCCGCTGCAGGATGCGGCGCCGGAAAGTGCCCCGCAAGTTTCGATTACCGACATGGCCCGCAAGATCGTGTACGCGCGACTGGGAGATCGCCTGCGCGTCGCGGGGCGGGTGGAACTGGTCGGCATGGATGAGCGCGTGCAGCCGCGCGCGATCGAGGAACTCAAGCAGAGCACGGCCGCGCTGTTTCCGCAGTGCCCGCGCGTCGAAGATGCGCAGCTCGATCCCTGGGCCGGCCTGCGTCCCGCAACCCCGACCGGGTTGCCGATCGTCGGTGCCTCGCCGGTCGGCAATCTTTACCTGAACTGCGGCCACGGCGCGCTCGGCTGGACCCTGGCCTGCGGCAGCGCGGCACTTCTGTCCGCTGCCATCGCCCGGCGCGTCCCGGCCATCGACCAGACGCCATACAGCTATCCCTCAGGCGCGGGCCTGGCCGCATCGGCCTGAGCGCGGCCAGGCGCGGCCAACGCGGCCAACGCCGGCGCGACTACATGTTGCGCCGGTACTGCCCGCCCACCTCGAACAGCGCATTGCTGATCTGACCCAGCGAACATACGCGCACGGCATCCATCAACACCGCGAACACGTTTTCGTTGTCGATCACGGCCTGCTGCAGGCGGGTCAGCATGGCCGGGGCATGATCGGCGTTGCGGGCGTGGAAGTCGGCAAGGCGCTCCAGCTGCGACTGCTTTTCCTCCTCGGTCGAGCGCGCCAGCTCAAGCTGCTGGGCAATCGCATCGCCCTTCGGGTTGCGGAAGGTGTTGACGCCGATGATGGGCAGCGTGCCGTCATGCTTGAGCTGCTCGTAAGTCATCGACTCTTCCTGGATCTTGCCGCGCTGGTAGCCGGTTTCCATCGCGCCCAGCACGCCGCCGCGCTCGGCGATGCGTTCGAATTCCTGCAGCACCGCTTCCTCGACCAGGTCGGTCAGTTCCTCGATGATGAAGGACCCCTGGTTCGGGTTTTCGTTCTTCGCCAGGCCCCATTCGCGGTTGATGATCAGCTGAATGGCCAGCGCGCGCCGCACCGATTCGTCCGTCGGGGTGGTGATCGCTTCGTCGTAGGCGTTGGTGTGCAGCGAATTGCAGTTGTCGTAGATCGCGATCAGTGCCTGCAACGTGGTGCGGATGTCATTGAAGTCGATTTCCTGCGCGTGCAGCGAACGGCCGGACGTCTGGATGTGGTACTTGAGCTTCTGGCTGCGATCGTTCGCGCCGTACCTGTCGCGCATCGCCACCGCCCAGATGCGGCGCGCCACGCGGCCCAGCACCGTGTATTCCGGATCCATGCCGTTGGAGAAGAAGAACGACAGATTGGGCGCGAAATCGTCGATGTGCATGCCGCGCGCCAGATAGGCTTCGACGAAGGTGAAGCCGTTGGACAGCGTGAAGGCCAGCTGCGAGATCGGGTTCGCGCCGGCTTCGGCGATGTGGTAGCCGGAGATCGACACCGAGTAGAAGTTGCGCACCTGATTGCGGACGAAGTATTCCTGGATGTCGCCCATCACCTTCAGCGAAAACTCGGTCGAGAAGATGCAGGTGTTCTGGCCCTGGTCTTCCTTGAGGATGTCGGCCTGCACGGTGCCGCGCACGTTCTGCAGCACCCAGGCGCGAATCTGCGCGGCTTCCTCGGCGGTCGGCTCGCGCCCGTTCTCGGCGCGGAATTTTTCCATGCGCTGGTCGATCGCGGTGTTCATGAACATCGCGAGGATGGGCGGGGCCGGGCCGTTGATCGTCATCGACACCGAAGTCGCCGGATCGCACAGGTCGAAGCCATCGTACAGCACCTTCATGTCATCCAGCGTGGCGATCGATACGCCCGAGTTGCCGACCTTGCCGTAGATGTCCGGGCGCGGGTACGGATCGGCGCCGTACAGCGTGACCGAGTCGAAGGCGGTCGACAGGCGCTTGGCCGGCATGCCTTCGGACACCAGCTTGAAGCGGCGATTGGTACGGAAGGCGTCGCCTTCGCCGGCGAACATGCGGGTCGGATCTTCGTTCTCGCGCTTGAACGGGAAGACGCCGGCGGTGTACGGGAAGTTGCCGGGCACGTTCTCCAGCATCAGCCAGCGCAGGATTTCGCCGTGGTCCTCGAACCTGGGCAGCGCAACCTTGCGGATGACGTTGCCGGAGAGCGTCTTGTAGGTCAGGCGGGTGCGGATTTCCTTGTCGCGGATCTTCACCACATAGTCGTCGCCCGCGTAGGCCTGCTGCATGTCCGGCCAGGCAGCGAGCAACTTCTTCGCGCCGGCATCCATCGCGCTGTCGCGTTCGGCGATCAGATCGTCGAAGGACGCGTCCTTGCCGGCGGCAGACAGCATGCGCCGGGCTTCCTGCAGCTGCTGGCGTTCGCGCGCCAGCTTCACCTGCTGCTTCACCTTGCCGTGGTAGCCGCGCACGGAGTCCGCAATCTCCGCGAGGTAACGCGTGCGCGCCGGCGGCACGATTGCATTCTTGCCTGAGGAATGGCGCACGTTCACCGGCGCGAGCTTGCCGGGCTGCGTCTTCAGGCCGAGTCTGGCCAGTTCCGGCAGCAGACCTTGATAGAGCGCGGTCACGCCATCGTCGTTGAAGCGGGACGCCTGGGTGCCGTAGACCGGCATTTCTTCCGGGCGCTTGCCGAACAGTTCGCGGTTGCGTTGCACCTGCTTGGCGACGTCGCGCAGCGCATCCTGCGCGCCCTTGCGGTCGAACTTGTTGATGGCGACGAAGTCGGCGAAGTCCAGCATGTCGATCTTTTCGAGCTGGGAGGCGGCGCCGAATTCGGGGGTCATCACGTACATGGACAGGTCGACGTGCGGCACGATCGCGGCGTCGCCCTGGCCGATGCCCGAAGTCTCGACGATCACCAGATCAAAGCCGGCCACCTTGCAGGCGGCGACCACGTCGGGCAGCGCCTGCGAAATTTCCGAACCTGCTTCGCGCGTGGCGAGCGAACGCATGAACACGCGCGCATTCCCGTTCCAGGGATTGATTGCGTTCATGCGAATGCGGTCGCCCAGCAGGGCGCCGCCGGACTTGCGGCGCGAGGGATCGATCGAGATGACGGCGATGTTCAGCGCATCGTCCTGATCGAGCCGCACGCGCCGGATCAGTTCGTCGGTGAGTGAGGACTTGCCCGCGCCGCCGGTGCCGGTAATGCCGAGCACCGGAGTCTTGATGGTGTCGGCGGCCGTGTGCAACGCCTTCTTCAGCGCCGGATCGGCCTTGGCGTTTTCGAGCGCGGTGATCAGCTGGGCCAGCGGGCGGTGGCGCGCGGAGATCTCGCCCCGGGTCAATGCTTCGATGGTGCTCGGCGCATAGGAGGAGAGATCGGCGTCGCAGGCCTGGACCATCGACAGGATCATGCCGCTCAGGCCCAGGCGTTGCCCGTCTTCCGGGCTGAAGATGCGCGCCACGCCGTAGGCATGCAGTTCTTCGATCTCGCATGGCACGATCACCCCGCCGCCGCCGCCGAAGACCTTGATGTGCGCGCCGCCGCGCTCCTTGAGCAGGTCGATCATGTACTTAAAGTACTCGACGTGACCACCCTGATAGCTGGAGATCGCGATGCCCTGGACGTCTTCCTGCAGCGCGGCAGTGACGACTTCGTCGACCGAACGGTTGTGGCCGAGATGGATGACCTCGGCACCGCTGGACATCAGGATGCGACGCATGATGTTGATCGAGGCGTCGTGGCCGTCGAACAGCGAAGCGGCGGTGACGAAGCGCACCTTGTTCTTGCACTGGTATTCGGTCAGCTTCTGGGCAACGGAGAGGTCGGTCATGGGTGTCTCTTGGTCAGAGGAGGGGCGGTATTTTGACGTTTACGTTAACGTCAATCAGATGGGGCGTCAATGGAGCTTTGGTTGACGTGGATGCAACATATTTCGCTGTCCGGACGGCCGGTGGAGGATGCTCAGGCGCGCCGGGTCACTGTTGCCAGACGCAGCGCCAGGGCGTCCGAGCGCAGGGCGCGTTCGTAGTCGTCGCGTGCGGCGGCGGCGCCGGGTTCACCCGCGGCGATGGCATTGAGCTGGTGCTTCATGGTGGTTACGGCGAGCGGTTCGCAGGCGCCGATGGCGTCGGCGTACCGATGCACCGTGTCCCACAGGGCATCTGCTTCGACCAGTTCCGTGAGGAAGCCGATGCGATGCATTTCCTCGGCGTCAATCGTCTGGGCCGTGAGAAACAGGCGCTTGGCCTGGGCGAGTCCGAGTTGCGTCACGTAACGGCGCATGCCGCCGGGATAGTAGTGGAGGCCGAACCGGGCGGCAGGCATGAACATGCGCGAGCCGTGCACGCCGATACGGAAATCGCAGCACAGGGCCAGGTCGGTCGCGCCGCCATATACGCTGCCGTTCAAGGCGCAAACGGTCGGCAGGGGGAAAGCCTCGATCGCATCGAGCAGATCCTCGAAGCTGCGATCGAGCTTTTCCACGATGGCCTGGACCGTGTAGCCGGAGCTGAAGGTCTTCTCGCCCTGGCCGGTGAAGACCACTGCGCGTACCTCGCCGTGCTGCGCGATGTCGGCCAGGTGCGCGCGCAGTACCGCAATGTCGGATGGATCGATCCGGTTGTGCTCACGCGGCCGGCGCAGGGTGATGACGGCGAGGTGCCCGGTGTAATCCAGACCCGGTGCCTGGTCCGGAAGGCCCTGATCTTGCATTCTGGTTCTCCTGGTTACCTAGTTGGCCGGTCCCATCAGCATGTCCGGCAGTGCGGTGGCGATTTGCGGGAAGGCTGCCAGCAGAACGATGAATCCCAGCATGAGGCCGATGAACGGCAGCACGCCCAGCATCAGGTCGCGCAGCGCCACTTGCGGAGCGATGCCGCGGATGACGAACAGATTGAGTCCGACCGGCGGGTGGATCAAGCCGATTTCCAGATTGATGGTGAGCATTACGCCGAACCAGACCAGGTCGAGGTCATTCTGGATCAGCACCGGCAGCATGAAAGGCATGCTCATCAGGATGATCGCGACTGCCGGCATGAAGAAGCCCGCCAGCAGAAGGAACAGGTTGAGCACCAGGATCAGTTCCCACTTGTTCAGGTTCCAGCCGAACATCCAGTCGGCCACGCTTTGCGTCACGTACAGATAGGACATCATGTACGAGTACAGTGCCGCTGCGGCGACGATCATCAGGATCATCGAGGATTCCCGCGTGGCGTCGCGCATGATGGGCCATAGCCCGGGCAGCCGGACGCGGTAGATTGCGACCACCAGGATCAGCGCCATGAATGCCGCAATCCCGGCCACTTCCGATGGCGTCGCAAAGCCGCCGTACATGACGGCGGTGACGCCGACGATGATCGTCAGAAAGGGCAGCGTGCGTACCAGGCCGGAGAGTTTGTCGCTGAGCGTGTAGTGCTCGACGGGCGCTTTGCGGTCCATGGTGCGGCGGGCGCTGAACCACGAATACACGGAAAACAGCAGCACCAACAGGATGCCCGGCACGACGCCGGCGAGAAACAGTCGGCCGATCGAGGTTTCGGTGACGATGCCGTAGATGATGAAGGTGATCGATGGCGGAATCAGAATGCCGAGGGTGCCGCCGGCAGCAATCGATCCGGTGGCCAGCCGTGCGGAGACGCCGCGCTTGATCATTTCGGGAATGCCGGACTTGCCGATGGCTGCGGCAGTGGCCGGGCTGGAACCGCACATGGCCGAGAACAGGCCGCAGGCAAAGATGTTGGCGATCACCAGTCCGCCCGGCACGCGATGCAGCCAGCGATGCAGCGACTCGTAGATGTCCTTGCCGGCCCGCGACATGCCGATGGCTGCGCCAAGCACCACGAACATGGGCAGCGTCAGCAGCGCAAAGCTCGACAGCTCGCCGACGAAGCTTTTCGGCACGGCCGCCAGCGCGCCCGGGCCGCCGAAGAAGGCGAGAAACCCGACCGAGACAGCGACCAGGCCGAAGGCGATCGGAACCCCGGAAAACAGGACAAGGAAGGTAACGAAAAACAGCAGCGTTGCGATTTGCAGTTCACTCATGGCGTGACCTCTATTATTCGTTGTGGGCGGGGATCGGCTGGAGCGACTTCTGCATTTCCACCAGATACTGCAAGGCTGTCAGTCCCATGCCGATGGGCATGGCGGCGTACTTGGGCCATTCCGGCGCCGCCCAAACGCCCAGGGTCCGCTCGTTCGAAATCCAGGCTTCGAGGGTCATGTGATAGCCGAGCCAGGCGAGATAGGCACACACTGCAAATCCGACGAACTGACCCAGCAGCGCAACCTTCTGGCGCGCGCGCGTCGGCAGGGTGGCGTCGAGCAGCTCCATGCCGACGTGCCCCTTGGAGCGCAGCGTGTAGGGCGAGCCGAGAAAGGCCGCGCCGACCATCAACATGATGCTGGTTTCCAGCTCCCATGAGTTCTGGAAGCCGCTGGTGCGATAGATGACCATCCAGGTGATGATCAGGATGGCCGCGATCAGCAGGGCCGCGGCCACGTAGGCGCATGCCATGCTCAGCCGTTCCACCATGTCGTTCAGTCGTTTCATTGCAATCTCCTTCCCGGCTCGTTCCTGGGGCTCTTATTTCGCGCGCGACTGCTGCAGCGCGTCCAGCAGCTCCTGTGCCTTCGGACTGATCCTGGCGAACTCCTGCCAGGAGGTGCGTTTGGCCAGCGTCAGCCAGGTGTCGAATTCGGGTTGGGTCATCTGGCGCACCTGCACGCCGGCCTTGGTGAACCGCTCGACCGCAGTCTTGGCGACGTCGACCTGTTCGGCATTGAAGGATTCGTCGGTCCTGCGTGCGGCTTCTTCGAAGATTTTCTTCTGCTCGGGAGTGAGCTTGTCCCATGCCTTTTTCGACATCACCAGCGGCTGCAGCAGAACGAAGATCGTGTAGTTTCCGCCCAAGGTGGCGAACTTGCTTTGCTCGTACAGGCGCATGCTCATCAGGCTGTCATAGGACGACAGCAGTCCGTCCAGCACGCCGGTCTGCATGGCGTTGTAGAGCTCGGTGGAGGGCATGGAGAAGACCGAAGCGCCGGCGTCCCGCAGTGCAACGTCGATGGTGCGGTCGGCGCCCCGGAATTTCAGGTCCTTTACGTCGGCCGGAACGCCGATCGGGCGCACCCGGTTGGTGAAGCCGCCCTCGGTCCACCACCAGGTCAGGATGTGCAATCCGTTGGCTTCCGCCACTTCCTGCAGCTTCTTCGCAAAGGGTGAATCGCGCAGGGTCATGGCGTCTGCCGCGCTGCTGACCGCGCCCGGAAGGATGGTCACGGAAAACTCGGGGACCTTGCCGGACGCATAAATCAGCGGAAGGATCGACATCTCGACGGTGCCGTCCTGCAGGGCATCGACTTGTTTCAGGGGGTTGCTGATCAGCGAGGCGCCGGGATAGATGCGGAACTTGAGGGAGGAATCCTTGCTGGTGACTTCCTTGACGAACTGGCGCGCCGCCGCGTCGCGACTGTCAGCGCCTTGCTTCCATTGGTGCGTCAGCCTGAATTCCTGTGCCTGGGCCGAGCCGAGCAGGCCGGACAAGGCTATGGCAGATGCGATGGCGAGGTGTTTGAATCCGGTTTTCATGCGTGTCTCCTGTTTTTTTGTGGATGTGGATGGATGCGCACCTTGAATTCAGGGCGCGGGAACGGACTCCCGGTGCTGGGTGATGACGCCGGCGTCCGAGAGTTGCTGCAAACGCTCGGGGGAATAGCCGAATTCGGCGAGGACTTCGTAGGTGTGCTGGCCAAGGAGCGGCGGCGGCATGCGTACCGATCCCTGCTCGAAGGCGTCGAGACGGATCGGATTGGCGACCTGTCGCAGCGCCCCCAGCATCGGATGGTCCACTTCCTCGACCAGCCGGCAATGCTGCACCTGGGGATCGTTGAATACATCCCGCAGCGTGTTGATGGGGCCGGCCGGAATGCCTTGGGCAATCATGGCCTCGGTCCACTCCATCTTCGTGCGCAGCTTCAGGCGCTCCTCGATGATCAGCTTGAGCGTGTCGCGGTGCTGCATGCGCGCGGCGTTGTCCACGAAGCGCGGGTCATCGAGCAGATGCTCCAGTTCCAGCAGCTTGCACAGCTTGATCCACATATCCGGCGTTGCCGGCGCCAGATTGAGCGGACCGTCCCTGGTTTCGAATACGCCATACGGCGCGATGACCGGATGTACATTGCCGGTGGGGCCGGGCACTTCGCCCAGGCTCAGATAGCGCTGGCCCTGTACGCTCAGCAGCCCGACCAGACTGGCCAGCAACGAGGTCTGGACATGCTGTCCGCGGCCGGTGCCGTGCCGCTCGAAGAGGGCGGAAACGATGCCCAGCGCAGTCCACATGCCCGAGGTCAGATCGCCGATGGCGGTGCCGATACGTGTCGGGCCGGTTTCCGGCTGTCCGGTCAGGCTCATCAGACCGGAATAGCCTTGCGCGATCTGGTCGAATCCGGGCCAGCTGCCCATCGGCCCGTCGCTGCCGAAGCCGGTGATGCTGCCCAGGACCAGTTTCGGGTTGGCGGCGGCCAGGCTTGCATAGCCAAGACCCATGTCTTCCATGACCCCCGACTTGAAGTTCTCGACCACCACATCGGCCTGTGCGCACAGCGAGCGGATCAGTTCCAGGCCGCGCGGGTCGCGAAAATTGACGGCGATGCCGCGCTTGTTGCGGTTAGTGGACAGGTAGTAGGCACTGATGCCTCGATCGAACGGACCCCAGGTGCGGATCATGTCGCCGGAAGTCGGCTCCACCTTGATGACGTCCGCGCCGAGGTCGGCAAGGATCATCGAGCAGAAGGGGCCGGAGAGGGCGCGCGTGAGGTCGACCACGCGAATGCCGGCTAGGGGTAAGGCCATCTGTGTCTCCATATTGTCGGCACGCCTGTCATGACCCGGTTGGCGGGTGCTTGCGTCGTCGGGCATGCGCTTCTTGAATTTCTGAAATATTATCTGAAACTTCAGATGGCGCAACTAGAATTTATTTGCCTGTGTCTGATATTTTCCAGACAAGCCATCGGGTATCATGTGCCGGTTTGAGATGAGCGGGAGGAAGGATGCCGTCCACAAGGGAAAGCGCCGCAGAGACCGTGCGCCGGGCGCTGGAGGTCGAAATCAACAACGGCATCCGCGCGCCCGGCGAACCGCTGGACGAGGCGGAATTGATGGAGCGCTTCAAGGTCTCGCGCACGCCGGTGCGCACGGCAATCCTGCAGCTGGCCTCGCATGGCCTGATCACCATAGTGCCGCGCTCGGGGACCTATGTGGCGCGCATGTCGGCGCAGGACCTGCTGTCGATGCTGGAGGTGCTGGCGGAACTGGAGTCGGCCTGCGCGAAGCTGGCGGCACGGCGGATGTCGGCGCAGGATCGCAAGAAGCTGCAGAAGCTCCATGCCGAGGCGGCGCAGGTCGCCGAACTCGAGGACGCCGAAGCTTACGATCGCTACAACCAGGAATTGCACGGCATCATTTATGCGGCCTCCCTGAACGCCTATCTGACCGATCTCATCCTGTCGATCCGCAAGCGCACGAAGGTCTATCGCCGCACGGTGTTCCAGGAACCCGGGCGCATCCGGACTTCCTATGAAGAACACGGGCGCATCGTCGAGGCGATCGCTGCGGGCGATCCGGCGTTGGCGCACGAGAAGATGATGGCCCACATCTCCGGTTCCGGCAGGGACTTCCTGGAGTTGCTGGCCCGCCTTCCCGGTGAATACGTGCCGGAACTGGCACAGCCCAAGGCGGCAGGCCGGCGCAAGTAAAGCATGGGGATTTCGTGCCGGCGTTCGGCTCGCCGCCAGCGCGGGTGACATTCAATTCGGATACATCAGCATGACCAAGCTTGAAGAATTTCTGGACAAGGCCAATCGCCTGATCGATGAAGTGCGTCTCATGATGCCGTCGCCGCCGCCCGCAATTGACTGGGAGGCGGCCATCGCGTTTTCCTGGCGCCGGCAGGGCGAGAAAGGCTACCTCGAACCGGTGCTTCACCCCCAGCTGATCGATTTCGCCGACCTGCAAGGCAACCGCGAGAAGTTCGAGCGCGTCGAACTCAATACCCGCCAGTTCGTTCACGGTCTGCCGGCCAACAACGTCCTGCTGACTGGCGCGCGCGGCACCGGAAAGTCGTCCATCGTCAAAGCCTTGCTGAAAAAATACGCGCCCTCGGGCCTGCGACTGATCGAGGTCGAGAAAAGCCTGCTGACCGACCTGCCGGCGATTGCCGCCGCCGTGCGCGGCCGGCCCGAGCGCTTCATCATCTTCTGCGACGACCTGTCCTTCGATGCCGAAGAACCGGGCTACAAGGCGCTCAAGGTCATGCTCGACGGCTCGGTGGCGAGCAGCGGCGACAACCTTCTGATCTACGCGACCTCCAATCGCCGCCACCTGGTGCCCGAATACATGCGCGAGAACACTCAGATGGAAGTCGTCAACGGCGAAATCCATCAGGGTGATTCGGTCGACGAGAAGATCTCGCTATCCGAGCGCTTCGGCGTCTGGGTGCACTTCTACCCGTTCGCGCAGGACGAGTATCTGCAGATCGCGCGGCACTGGCTGGCCCGCTTCAATCCCGAGATCGCGTTTACCCAGCAGGTGCAGGACGAGGCGCTGACGTGGGCCTTGCAACGCGGGTCGCGCAGCGGCCGCGTGGCGCTGCAGTTCGCACGCGACTACTGCGGCAGGCACGCGGTGCAGAATGCGGCCTGAGCCGTGCCCGTCACTCTTCAGGCCGCACGCGAATAGTCCGGCTGCGCGCCGCGGTAACGCAGCAGCAGCAGGTCCCGGCGCGCACGATACTGCCGCACGGCGTCTTCCTTGACGTAGCCGAATCCACGGATTGTCTCGGGCAAGGCAGCGATTTCGACCGCCAGTTCCAGATTGTCTTTCCCGAGGGAGCCGAGCAGGGAAAGCACGGTGTCCCGGTACTCCGCTATCAGGGCACGCTCCATGCGGCGCTCGGCGGTATAGCCGAACACATCCAGCTTCGTGCCGCGCAGCATCTTGAGCTTTGCCAGCAGGGCCAGGCCGCGCCAGGTCCAGACGCCGTATTCCGCCTTCATCGGACGCCCCTTGGCGTCCTTCTTTGCCAGCAATGGCGGGGCGAGATTCAGCTTCAGCGTCAACTCGCCTTCGAACTGCTGCCTGAGCTTGTCCATGAAGCGCCCGTCCGTGTACAGCCGAGCCACTTCGTATTCGTCCTTGTAGGCCATCAGCTTGAAACATGCCTTCGCCACCGTGCGCGCCAGCTTGTCGCCCTTGCCCAGTGTCGCTTCGGTCTGGCGGACCCGTTCGACCAGATCCGCGTATTGCTGCGCATAGGCCGCGTCCTGGTAGCCGGTGAGGAATTCCACGCGGTGCGCAACCAGGGCCTTCAGGCTTTGCGGCATCTGTACGGTCACGGCCTTCGCCGGCGCGGCCACGCGCTCGACGGCCGCCAGATCGACTGCCGCGCGCCGTCCCCACAGGAAGCTGGCCTTGTTGGCGTCGGCCGCGACGCCGTTCAGTTCGATCGCACGCATCAGAGCCGCCTCGGAGACCGGCAGCGCACCCTTCTGCCAGGCGAAGCCGAGCATGAACAGATTGGTGGCGATCGCATCGCCCATCAGGGCGGTGGCAAGGCGGGTGGCGTCGATGTAGTCGGCGCGGTCTGAGGCGGATTCGTTGATCAGCGCCTTGACGTCCTCCAACGGGAAGCGCCAGTCCGGGTCCTTCGTGAAGTGGCCGGTCGGCTGCTGGTGCGTGTTGACGACCGCGCGGGTGCGTCCGGGCCGCATCTTGGCAATGGCGTCCGGTGCGCCGGCGGTCAGCATGTCGCAGCCGAGCACGAGATCGGCCTCGCCGGTGGCGATGCGTTGCGCGCGGATGTGATCCGGACTGGACGAAATGCGCACGTGCGAGGTGACCGAACCGTTCTTCTGCGACATGCCGGTCATGTCCAGCACCGACACGCCCTTGCCTTCCAGATGGGCGGCCATGCCGAGCAGGGCGCCGACGGTAATCACGCCGGTGCCGCCGATGCCGTTGATCAGGATGTTGAACGGCGCGTCGCAGGCGGGAATGGCGGGTTCGGGCAGGCCAGGGAAGTCGGACGTGTCTGCCTTCTCCAGCCTGGCTGCCTTGCTCTTGCGCGGCCTGCCGCCTTCGACCGTCACGAAGCTCGGGCAGAAGCCCTTCACGCAGGAATAGTCCTTGTTGCACGAGGATTGGTCGATCACGCGCTTGCGTCCGAGTTCGGTTTCCAGCGGCAGGATCGAAGTGCAGTTCGACTGTGTGCCGCAATCGCCGCAGCCTTCGCAGACGAGGTCATTGATGAACAGGCGCTTGGACGGATCGGGGTAAGTGCCCTTCTTGCGGCGGCGGCGCTTTTCGGCGGCGCAGGTCTGGTCGTAGATCAGCACCGACACGCCTTCCAACTCGCGCAGTTCGCGCTGCACCGCATCCATGTCCTTGCGGTCGTGCAGGGTGACATTGGCGGGCAGGGCGGAGCGGTCTGCATAGCGGGACATATCCTCGGTCACCAGCGCGATGCGCCTGACGCCCTCGGCCGCCACCTGCTGCGCCAGCATCGGCACCGTGATCGTGCCGTCGACCGGCTGGCCGCCGGTCATGGCGACCGCGTCGTTGTAGAGGATCTTGTAGGTCATGTTGACCTTCGCCGCCACCGCCGCGCGGATCGCCAGACAGCCGGAATGGAAATAGGTGCCGTCGCCGAGGTTCTGGAACACGTGCGGCAGCTCGGAGAACGCGGCCTGTCCGATCCACGGCGCGCCTTCCCCGCCCATGTGCGTGGTCAGCTTGTTGTGCTCGGGGTAGATGGCGGTGGCCATCACATGACAGCCGATGCCGGCCAGCGCCAGACTGCCCTCGGGCACCCTGGTCGAGGTGTTGTGCGGACAGCCGGAGCAGTACCAGGCCGGGCGCGGCGGCGTGCTGACCGCCCTGGACAGCACCTTCTCCTTGGCTTCAAGGAAGGCCAGGCGTGCCTTGATCAGGTCGCTCGTATGGAAACGCGCGATGCGCTGCGCGATCACGCGCGCGATCTGGGCGATCGAGAAGTCGGCCTTCGGCGGCAGCAGCCAGTCGCCGCGCGGGTGCACCCATTCGCCCTTTTCGTCGAACTTGCCGATCACGCGCGGGCGCACGTCGTCACGCCAGTTGTAGAGCTGCTCCTTGAGCTGGTATTCGACGATCTGGCGCTTCTCCTCGACCACCAGGATTTCGTCCAGCCCCTGCGCGAATTCGCGCACACCATCCGGCTCCAGCGGCCAGACCATCGCCACCTTGAAGACGCGGATGCCGATGTCGCCCGCCATCGCCTCGTCGATGCCCAGCTCTTCCATCGCTTCCATCACGTCCAGATACGACTTGCCGGAAGCGATGATGCCCAGCCGTGCATTCGGGCTGTCGATCACGGTGCGGTTGAGCCGGTTCGCCCGGGCATAGGCCAGCGCCGCATAGATCTTGTAATCCTGCATCAGCGCTTCCTGCTTGCGCGCCTGCACGCCGAGCGTGTCGGTCGACAGCCGCGTGTTCAGTCCGCCTTCCGGCATCACGAAATCGTCCGGGTACCTGATCTCCAGGCGAAACGGATCGGCATCCACCGAAGCGGTGGACTCGATGGTATCGGCCAGCGCCTTGAAGCCGACCGCGCAGCCGGAATAGCGTGACATGGCCCAGGCGTGCAGGCCGAGGTCCAGGTATTCCTGCACGTTGCAGGGATACAGCACCGGAATCATGCAGGCGGAGAAGATGTGGTCGGACTGGTGCGGCAGGGTCGAGGAATAGGCGCCGTGGTCGTCGCCGGCAACCAGCAGCACGCCGCCATGCTTCGCCGTGCCCGCATGGTTGAGGTGCTTGAGCACGTCGGCAGAGCGATCCACGCCCGGGCCCTTGCCGTACCACATGGCGAACACGCCGTCGTACTTCGCCGGACCGATCAGGTCGACTGTCTGCGTGCCCCAGACGGCTGTTGCCGCCAGGTCTTCGTTGACTCCCGGAACGAAGCGGATGTGGTTTTCTTCCAGCAGCTTTTGCGCCTTCCACAGGTTTTCATCGAGTCCACCCAGCGGCGAGCCGCGATACCCGGAGATGAAGCCGGCGGTGTTCAGGCCCTGCGCAAGGTCGCGCTGGCGCTGCATGATCGGCAGGCGCTCGAGAGCCTGGATGCCGGAGAGGAAGATCTTGCCGTCGGTGGCGGTGTACTTGTCGTCAAGCCGGACGGGAGCGAGTGCTGGAGCAAGTGCGGCGGCGGGCGCGGAAAGCACTGCACCGCCGGTAGCGGCGGCAGGCTGCCCAGCAGAGGTAACTGCTGTCATGGCGTCTCCAAAACGGTTTTTCGGATTGCGTCTGGCAGAGCGCCGCCGGGATAGGGCGGAGTGATGCCAGACTGCGGGCCGCGGTGGCGGCCTTCGTGGATATGCCGGGATGGCAATTCCACACGCCGAAGTTTAGGTCGCGCATGGCGGTCGCGCCAAATACCGAATGCGGATGGGGGTATAAGGAAAAACGATGACCGCTGGAAGCCGCTCAGTCGAGCACGCGGGCACCCAGCCAGCGCCCGCTGGCGCAGAGGTCGGCGGCCACCGACAGCACCAGCCGCTGCACGGCCGTGCCTGCGTTGGTCAGCGGAATGTTGCGAGATGAACAGAGCGCGATGGTGCGCGAAATGCCGGGTTTGGCCAGACGGAAGGTCGCGATCTCGCCGTGCCCGATTTCGGACAGGAAGGGCGCGACCGAAAGGATGGTGGCGCCAAGATCGGCCAGCAGGGCCGATTTCAGGATGGCAACCGAATTGATGTCGCTCACCTGCTGCAGCGTCAGGCCGGCGGCGCGCATCGTGTTTTCGATGCGCGGACGCACGCCATGCTGAAGGCTGGGCAGGAGCAGCGGGGCAGTGGCGGCCTGCGCCAGCGAAATCGACTTGCCGCGCGGCGCGTACTGCGAGCCGGCGCGGGTCAGGTACATCATGTCTTCCTCGACCAGCGGCACGGTCGAAAAGGCGGTCAGCTGGCCATCATCGAACAGCACGGCAAGGTTGATGCGGCCGGACTTCAGTTGCTCGATCAGGTTGCCGGACAGTTCTTCCGTCAGTTGCAGCGTGATCTCGGGATAGGTCTCGCGCACCGCAGTCAGCAGCGGCAGCGCGAGTGCGCCGGAGACGCTTTGCGGAATGCCGAGCGTGACGGTGCCGGTCGGTCGCGCGGTGGATTGCGCGACCGCCGACTTCGCGTCGCTGACCTGCTTCAGGATCGCCTGTGCATGCTCGTAGAAGGTCTTGCCGGCATCCGTGGCGAGCACGCCCTGCGCCGAGCGATGCAGCAGCCGGGCGCCGAGTTCGTCTTCCAGCTGCTGGATCTGCTGCGTCAGTGCAGGCTGGGCCACGTGCAGCACGCGCGCTGCGCGCGAGAGCGAGCCGTGGTCGACGATGGCGACGAAGTAGCGGAGCTGGCGCAGTTCCATGGGCGCAATGATAGCTTGGGCCAGGCGACTGCCGGCTGGCTGCCGGTGTTTCCCGGGGCACCGGCAGGCGCGCTGATGGCGACGGTGACGCGATCGATATAGATGCGCCGGCGCTGAATGCAGTGGGCGGAATCGCCCGAGCTTAGAAGAATTCGACTTCCGCGTTCGAGACCTGCGATTGCAGGGCGCCGCTTTGCACCAGCTCGTCGTAGTAGCAGACCCGGTTGCGACCGTTGGCCTTGGCATAGTACAGCGCCTGGTCGGCGTGGCCCAGGATGACGACCGGGGATTCGGTGACGATGCTGGCAAAGCCGAGGCTGACGGTGACCTGGCCGACCTGCGGAAACTCGTTTCGTTCGACCCTGGCGCGAAAGCGGTCGAAGATCCTGCGTGCGTTTTCCAGGGTGGTCCCGCGCAGCAGAACGACGAATTCCTCGCCGCCGAAGCGGAACACGCGGTCCTGGGAACGGAAGGACTGGCGCAGCAGGTTGGCGACCAGGATCAGCACTTCATCGCCGTACAGATGGCCGAACGCATCGTTGACGCGCTTGAAGTGGTCGATGTCGACCACGGCCAGCCAGTTGCCTACGTCGTCGGTGATCTGGTTGCGGCGCTCGGCATCCGGTGCCAGCGCGGGTTCGCGGCGGCTGTGGGCGAGCAGGCGCGAAAACTTCTCATCGAAGGTCTTGCGATTGAGCAAGCCCGTGAGGGAGTCGCGTTCGCTGTAGTCCAGCAGACTCTGGTAGTTGCGATAGACGCCGAGGATGCCTTCGAGCATGTGCAGCGTCGCTTCACCATAGGGTTTGGGGTCCTCGATTTCCAGAAAGGTACTGACCTTGTCGTTGAGCCAGTCCGGAATCCACAACACGTGGGTGCCGTCGGCGCGCTGCAGTTCGACCCATTCCTTGCGCTGGCTGATGGCTGCGACCAGCTCGGGAAATTCGGCCAGCGCATTGCCGGCGCATTCATTGCCGGGCACGTCATCGGCGGTCAAGACCTGACCACCTTCCAGCCATGCACGCGGGCGGATGTAGAGCTGATCCCGGGAGCGGAAGATCTCATGCACCCGCACCTGGGATGCGCCGACCAGCTGATGCAAGGCCGTGACGACCGATCGCTCCAGCAAACCGTGGTCGCGCTGACAGGTGATGTCGATCAGGTGCTTGAGCAGGTTATCCATCGTCGGGCAGCGCAATCCGGGCACCGGCTAGGCCGGCAGGGGGATGGGAAGGGCGGAAAGGCGTTTTCGCATCGCGTGCTGATCCGGTCCGGGGGCGTGCCATCAGGCACACGGAGGGCGGCCACGCCGCTTGAGGAAGGCCGCCACGATGCGGGCTATTCTATCCGGAAATAATCAAAAGTCATCAATCCGTCAATGCCGCAGTGCATCGAACGCAGGTGCAGGCATCCTCCCTGCCCCGGTCCGCTCAGCGTTCCAGCACGTAGCGTCCGGGCGCCGGGCCTACTGGAGGATAGCCGTTCTTCGGGGCGCCCATGGC
>JAEZHR010000229.1 GCA_023416415.1 Pseudomonadota bacterium | reverse complement strand
CCCGTGACGAAGCTTGCTTCCGGCCCCGCCAGCCACGCGACCATTCCCGCCACTTCCTCCGGTCTGCCATGGCGCTTGATCGCCATGAAGCTGTGCAGCAGTTCTTTCATCGGACCATCTGCCGGGTTCGCGTCGGTATCGATCGGTCCAGGCTGGACGACATTCACGGTGATCCCGCGTGGCCCGAAATCCCGCGCCAGGCCGCGTGCCAGCCCCTGCAGGGCCGACTTGCTCAGCGCGTAGGATGCCATGCCCGCAACAGGCATCCGATCCCCATTCACGGAACCAATCACAATGATCCGCCCGCCCTCCGGCATCTGCCGGGCTGCCTCGACGGCAGCGTGGTAGGGGGCGTGAATGTTGATCCGGAACAGTCGGTCGATGGCGTCGGGGTCTTGGTCCAGCGCATCGCCGAAGACACCGATCCCGGCATTGACCACCAGCACATCCAGCGGGCCGCTTGCACGTACCTGTGCAATCACCGCGTCGCGGTTTGCGCTGTCCGTCAGGACCGCCGTGCTACCGGTCTCTTCCGCCAAGCGCTCGGCCGCTTCGCGCGACCCGGCGTAGCTGAAGGTCACTGTCGCCCCCTCCGACGCGAAACGTCGCACGATCGCTGCACCTATTCCCCGGCTACCGCCGAGTACCAGAATGGACTTTCCTTGAAACGTGGCCATGCGCTTTCCTTGTGAATTTATGTAAGAAGCGCTACATTAATCGCCTGCGGAATCACAGTCAAGGATTTTTGTAGTGACCGATAAAAAATTTCCTCGCCCCCGTGGCCGTCCCCGCCGATTCGATCCGGATGAAGCGGTCGCTACCGCTCAGCGCTTGTTCCATGCGCGCGGCTATGAGGCCGTGAGTGTCGCGGACATCACCGAATCACTCGGCATCAACCCGCCAAGCTTCTACGCCGCCTTCGGCAGCAAGGCAGGTCTTTACGCCCGCGTTCTCGACCGCTACACCAGTACTGGTGCGACGCCCCTTCCGGACCTCCTGAGATCTGACCAGCCGGTGGTCGATTGCCTTGCATCCATGCTGGAGGAGGCCGCCCGCCGCTACGCCGCCGATCCCGCCGCGGCCGGCTGCCTCGTGCTGGAAGGCATCCGATGCAATGACCTGGAGGCGCGCGATGCCGCCGGTGACTACCACACCGCCGCCGAGAACATGATCCGCAGCTACATCGCCGCGCGCTACCCCGAGGCGGCGGACCGTCTGACGGACTTCGTCAGCACCACCATGACAGGACTCTCCGCCAAGGCACGCCATGGACACAGCCTGGAACGGCTGCTCGGTACTGCGCGCATTGCCGGGCGGGCCATCGCCCTCGCGCTTGCGCCCGAGCATCAAGATGAACGATCCGGCTTCCCGGAAACACGCTGACCAGCGCAGACGGCCGGCCTGGCCCCCGGGACATAGATCTTTGCGCAGTCGCGGCGCCGTTTCATCGCCTTCGCGCTGTTACCGTGCAGTGGACAAGGCATCTTGCATGCGCACGCACTAACACGACGCTGGTGAGGCACGTGCGTTCCACCGCACTCCTGCTTTGCGGCAAGGTGAGGTCAGCCGTTGCAGCTTTCGGAAATGGGCCCGCCGTCGTCAGCGTGCCGCCGGGACCGGCCGAGCGTCGTGAATGACGGCAAGGGTGCGCGAGCCGGCCACGATGTCCTTCGGCGTCAACCCCCAGTAGCGGCGCACGGTATGGCTGAAATACGAGGCATCCGGATATCCGGTCTCCAGCGCGATATCGGTCAGGTTCCGGTTGGCGTTGACATAGGACATGAAGTTGCGCGCGCGCTTCCAGGCACGGAAGCGCCGGAAGCTCGTGCCGACCTCATCCTTGAACAGATGCAGAAAGCGCGAGAACGAAAGGTCCAGCTGCTCCGCGTACGCTTCAGCGCTGACGCTGCCGGACGGATTGTCCTTGATGTGGCCGACCACCGTCGCCACGCGGCTTTCCAGCCGGCGCTCCGGCAATTGGATGCCGAGGATGAATTCGTCGAGCCGGGAGCTCACCGCATCAATGCGGACTTCCTCATGGGCCAGTGCCAGGAAGGCGGTGCGCATCGCGGACTGACGTCCTGGTTCGCATTTGCCTGCGGACAAGGCATGCAGGTCAGCCGGCAGGCGCGCCATGTCGACCGACTCGGTTTCGATCACGTAGACGCCGATGCGGCGGTCAATCGTCGTGATCCGGTGCGGCGTATCGGGCGGCACCACGAACATGCCGCCAGTTTGCCAGGGGCCGTTTCCGAGCCTGAGTCCGAGCGGAGCCCCGAGCGAGACGTAGATGGTGAGGGCGCCGAATTCGCGCGTGAGAGGCCGCCCGTGCAGGCCTGCATAACAGATGCGATCCGGCGTGATCAGCATGAACTTGCCGGAACCTTGTCCCTGCATGCTCCCCTCGATGTCGAGAGGCCGTGCGCGTTGCGCGCCGGATGCAAGCGTCATCTCCATCTCCTTTTGTACGCGGCATGCCGCACAGATGCGGACATGCGCGCTGTCTCCGTCCAGCCGGTCCCGGGTTACCCGAGCCGGTCGCCAACGTACTTGCATCGGCGGTTCTTGATCTGCAGGCAGAATGCCACGCCCGCAAAGGGCAGGCAAATGCCAGACTCTTGCGGGCTCGCGGACCGGGTGAGCAGATCCGGAAAGCCTCAGAAAGCGATGCCTGAACGACAATTTCATGTCTGTGAGATACTGCATCGCCCCCTTCAACACGCCGGGCCAGGCCCGTATCGCGGCCACCCGCTACCTCAACCCTCACCTACCGACCTCCGGCCTTGAGCTCCGCCCCCGACCTTGCCGTTCCCCCCAGTGAGCGCCGCCTGCTGCTTGTTCTCGGCGGCATCCAGTTCACGCACATCCTGGACTTCATGATCGTCATGCCGCTGGGGCCGCAGCTGATCCGTGCCCTGCACATCGACACCCACGAGTTCGGCCTTCTGCTGTCGTCCTACACGTTCACGGCCGCTCTCTCCGGCGTGCTGGCAGCGCTCTACGTGGACCGTTTCGACCGGCGCAAGCTGATGCTCACGCTCTATGCGCTGTTCATCGTCGCCACTCTGGCCTGTGCGCTGGCGCCCGGATATCTGTCCTTCCTGATCGCGCGCTCGGCGGCCGGTGCATTCGGCGGCATTCTCGGCGCACAGGTGCAGACGGTGATCGCGGACGTGGTGCCCTTCGAGCGGCGCGGGCAGGCAATGGGCAAGGTGATTGGCGCCTTCGCACTGGCGACGGTGGCCGGCGTGCCGCTCGGGCTGCTGCTGGCAACGCATGTGCCGCAGCTTGGATGGCGCGCCCCGTTCTTCTTCATGGTGGCCATCTCGCTGCCCATCCTGCTGCTCGGCTATCGCGCCCTGCCCTCGATCACCGCGCACATGGAGCAGGCGCGCAGCGGCAATGCGCTGCGCCAGATCTTCAACGTTGCACGCGATCCGGCGCACCTGCAGGCCTATTTCTTCATCGCGCTGACGGTAATGACCAGCTTTGCGGTGATCCCCTACATCGCCCTGTACTACACGGCCAATCTCGGCATGAAGGAAAGCTTCATCACCGTGATCTATCTGGCTGGCGGGGCGGCCACGCTGCTGGCTTCGCACTGGATCGGCAAACTGGCCGATCGTCATGGCAAGCTCACGACCTTCCGCTGGCTGGTGCTGGCCTCCTTCCTGCCTATCCTGGCCACCACCCACATGGTGCCGGTGCCGTGGCTGCTGCTGCTGGCGAACTCGACGCTGTTCTTCGTGCTGGTATCGGGTCGCATGATTCCGGGCATGGCAATGGCGACCTCGGTCGCGCATCCGAACGTGCGCGGGACCTTTATGAGCCTGGGGTCTTCGGTGCAGATGGGCGCTTCCGGCCTGGCCTCGCTGCTGGGCGGGATGATCATCGCGCGCGATGCGGCCGGGCATGTGATCCACTACAACGTGGTCGGCTATGTCGCCGTGTGCTTCGGTTTGGCGAGCCTGTGGGCCGCGCAACGCCTGCGCCAGCCGGAGGTGCAGCAAACGTCCAACGTGACCAGCTAGTCCGGCCAGTGGCTGGAACCATGCCGTGCACGGCGATGCAGCAAATTCAGCGCACGCATGGCATTCCATCAGACCGGTTCAGTCGCTCGCGTAGGCGGGACGCATGTCAGGAGCCTTGGCTGCATCGGGGGCTTTCCTGGGCTCCCGCCTTCGCGGGAACGACCGGGGGCACCCTCGGTTCAACTGAGCGATACGCCGTCTGCCACCGCTATCGCGGCCTGGCGCCGCGCTTGCCCTGAGAAAAATCAGCGCGTGCTGCCCTTGCGCGGCGTGCTCGCTGCGCGTCTGGTTGCCGTCTTCGATTTTGATGCGGTCTTCTTTGCTGCCGACTTCGCTGCCGACTTGGCCGCTGGCTTCGCCGCCTTTGGCGCGGTCTTGGCCCCCTTGGCGGATCCGGGCGGTTCGGGGGCCAGGGCGCTGCTCACGGCCTGCTGAAATTGATCCTGTAGCGCGTTCCACCATGCGGCCGCATTGACCAGAGGCGCGGTCAGCGCAGCCGCGTCCTGCTGGTCCTGCTCGCTCGGCCGGGTGCCGGCATGCGCCTCGTGGTCGGATTCGGCCGCGCCGTTGCCGCCGCTTCCATTGCCTGCCGCGCTGCCGTTACCGACATGGGTGGCAGCGGCGGGTGCAGCGGCACCGGCCTCCGTGGGGTCCGGCATGCCGGCCGCCCGCATCGTCGCGCCGACCGACTGTCCCATCGCATTGAGCACATTGAGCGTGGCAGCCTGCACTTCCAGCGCCTGTATCGTCGCGCGCAACATGTTCATGTTCAGCGTGAGCCAGGACTCGACCGCCTTGAGGTCGTCGATGCGTTTGCTGATCTCCTCCACCGACAGCGTAGGCATCACCATTCCGGGGATATTCATGCCTGCCATGCCTGCCCCGGGCTGACCGCCGGGCATGCCCATTCCGCCCCACAGCGTCTTGACGAATTCCAGGGTATCGGCCATCGAAGGCATACCGGGGATGTTCGGCATTTCCGGGTTCGTCATGTCGTGCTCCTGAGGGGGTAAAGGTCAATCAACAGGTCGATCAACTAGTGATCAACGTCGGGTAGACCCACAGCGTAGCAGATTCGATTTGCGCGGGGAGCGTCCTCGACTTGATGCTGCGCCAACGACCGCGCAGCAGGGTGCTCGGGATTGCTACACTACGGCATGATTCGCGCGCGTTCCGCTTCTGCAACTCCGTCCCTCCTTCCGCGCGGCGCGCGCTGGCTGGCGATCCTGATCGCCGCCGTGCTGCTGCATGTCATCGTGCTCGCATGGATCGGCGGCCAGCTCGCCCTGCCGATGTCCCCGCGCGAGGAGCCGCAAGCGATCAGCGTCGCACTGCTCGCGCCGCCCCCGCCCGAACCGGCCGCACCATCGCCTGCCAGGCCGAAACGCAAACCGACGCCGAAGCAAAAACCGGCCGCGCCTGCATCCCCGCCGCCCGCCACGCCGGATGCGCCGGTCATAGCAGCGGCGGCAGACGCACCACTTCCCGGACCTGCATCACGGGATGACACACCGTCGCTTGCCGATGTGATGTCCGACCTGATGCCGGACCTGGCATTCGAACCGTCCACGCCGCGCCTGCTGTGGCAGGCCGTGGATCTGCCGCCATCGGCCGAGCTGCACTACGACGTGCTGGCCGTGAAGGATGAGCAGACATGGTACGGGAACGGCGTGTTTCGCTGGGAAGCGGACGGCGAGCGCTACCGCCTGAGCGGGGAGGCGAATGCGCAATTGCTGTTCTTCAAGCTCAATGCGCTGAACTTTGCCAGCGAAGGCATCATCAACGAGTATGGCGTCGCGCCCCTGCGCTACATCGAGAAGCCGCGCAACAAGCCGGAGACGGTCACGAACTTCCTGCACGAGGAACAACGCATCACGTTCTCGGCCGGCAGCGCCGACCACCCATGGCGCGGCGGAGAACAGGATCGCGCCAGCGTGATCTGGCAGCTGGCGGGCATCGGTCGCGCGGCGCCGGAACAGGTGCAGGACGGCGCGACCCTGGACGTCGTGGTGGCCGGCCCGCGCGACGCGCAAGTCTGGCAGTTTCGCGTGCTAGGACTGGAAACGCTGGCCCGGTCCGGCGACACGGTTCAGGCATGGCGCTTCGCGCGCGCGCTGCCGCGGCGTTCCGGCGAGCGGCGCATCGAGGTCTGGCTGGCACCCGACCGCGAGTGGTATCCGGTACGCATTCGCCAGACCGAGGACAATGCAGACATGCTGGAACTGACGCTGGACGCCCTGCGCCCGCTTGGCTCCGCCCAACCTCAGATGAACGAACATCAATGAAAACGATTCCCTTGCGCATCGTCGCATGCGCGACTTTTGTCACGGCACTCGCGGCGCCCGCCCTGGCGGCGCAACCAGGCCGCTACAAGACCGACGTGCCGCCATCGGCCGAACTGGATTACGCCATCCAGGCCCGCCAGCGCGGCTTCGTGCTCGACGGCAGTGCCCAGGTACGCTGGCAGACGAGCGGCAAGAACTTCACCATCGTGACGGAAACCCGCAGCAAGCTGTTCGGCAGGATCATGGAAGCGCGCACCGAGGGCGTGCTCGACGCGCAGGGCCTGGCGCCGCTGCGCTTCGACGAAAAGCGCCTCGGCAAGCCCGCCACTGCCACCACCTTCGACCGCAAGGCCGGCGTCATCCGCTTCTCCGCGTCGGATGCCAGTTATCCGATCAAGGGCGGAGAACAGGACCGCAACAGCGTCGTCTGGCAACTGATCTCCGTTGCGCGCGCAGCCAAGTCGCGCTTCAAGCCCGGTTCCGAATGGACCTTCTTCGTCGCCGGCTCGCGCAACGGCGAACCCTGGACCTTCAAGGTGATCGGGCAGGAAAAGGTGTCCACGCCCATGGGCGAACTGCCAACCCTGCTCGTGCGGCGCCTGCCGACGGACGACAAGGACGGCCAGCAACTCGACATCTGGCTCGCGCCATCGCGCAACTGGTATCCGGTGCGCCTGCGCTTCGTCGAGGAAGACGGCGACAGCCTCGACCAGGTCGTCACGCGCATCGAAGCGCTACAATCCGGCGTCGAACCCACTTCCCCCCGCAAGCCATGAGTCTCTCCCCACGCCGCGCCCTCGTCCTGTTTTCCGGCGGTCAGGATTCCACCACCTGCCTGGCGTGGGCGCTGGCGCGCTACGCCTGCGTGGAAACCGTCGGCTTCGACTATGGTCAGCGTCATGCGGTGGAGCTGGAAGTGCGACCGCGCCTGCTGGAGCAGATGCGCACGCTGTCGCCCGACTGGGACGCGCGCCTGGGCGAGGACCACATGCTCGATCTGTCGCTGATCGGCCGCATTTCCGACACGGCCCTGACCAGCGACGTGGCCATTGCCATGCAGGCAAACGGTCTACCCAACACTTTCGTGCCAGGCCGCAACCTGCTGTTCATGTCGGTGGCCGCGACCCTGGCCTATCGGCGCGGGCTCGACGTGCTGGTGGGCGGCATGTGCGAAACCGATTTCTCCGGCTACCCCGATTGTCGCGATGACACGATGAAGGCGCTCCAGATTGCGCTCAACCTCGGCATGAACACGCGCACCACCATTGAAACGCCGCTGATGTGGCTGGACAAGGCTGCCACCTGGCGCCTCGCGCACGAACTCGGCGGCGATTCCCTGGTCAACCTGATCCGCAACGACACCCA
>JAEZHR010000218.1 GCA_023416415.1 Pseudomonadota bacterium | reverse complement strand
GGCGGCAAGATCGTCGGCCAGCCGCAAGGCGTGGCGGCGCCCGAATCGGTGGTCGGCACGCTGTTGCGTCGGGCCGAGAGTCCGCAGGGCCGCCGGTGAGCACCTCGATCCGTTACCTGCGGCTTTACCTGCATACGCCGCAGGGCCGGCGGCCGATCGGCTATCTCTCGCAGTACGGGGATCTGCTGCGCGTCTCCTTTGATGACAGCTACATCGAAGACCCGCAGCGGCCGGTGCTTTCGCTGAGCTATGTCGGCGCCGGCGAAAACGAAACGCAGGCGATCCTGCGCGCGGCGCGTGACGTGCGCGTGGTGCGCAACGACGGCCGGTGGCCGGCGTACTTCCAGAATCTGTTGCCGGAAGGGCACAACCGCGAACGCCTCGCGCGCGAGCGCGGCTGCGGGCCGGACGACGAGTTCGAACTGCTGGCCGCGGCCGGCCACGATCTGATGGGCGGCGTCGAAGTCGAGCCGACGCCTCCGGATCAGGGGATTCCGGATGCGGTGCGGCACTGGCACACCGCGCTGGGCCTGGACGTGCTGGAGCCGGGCTTCGTGGAATTCCCGGTCGAGGACGCTTCCGCCCTGCCCGGCGTCGTCACCAAGTTTTCCGCCGTGCACGACGGGCGCCGCTACGTCGTCAAGCGCCATGGCGCGGCCGGCTCCACCATCCTCAAGCTGCCGAGCACGCGCCATCCCGATCTGGTGGCCAACGAGTACGCCGGCTACCGGCTGTGCCACGCGCTCGGGCTCGACTGCGCGCACGCGACCGTGATTGCACGCAACGAGGCGGAACTGCCGGAACACATCCCTTTCGAGGAGATTCTTGCGGTCGCGCGTTTCGACCGCCGGCCCGACGGCAGCCGCGTGCACATGGAGGAATTCACCCAGGTGCTCGGCTACGAGCCGCGCCACAAGTACGGCAAGGGCCTGCAGCCGGACTTTTCCGCCATCCTCACCGTGCTGGACCGGCTGTCCGGCAATCCCTCGCGCGACGCACTCGAATTCGTGCGCCGCTTCATCGCCTTCATCCTGCTCGGCAACACCGACGCGCATCTGAAGAACTGGGCGCTGCGCTATCCGGACGGCAGAACGCCGCAGCTTTCCCCGCTCTACGATCCGGTGTGCGTGACCGCCTTCTTCGAGGGTGTTCCGGAGGACGAGTACGCGGTCAATCGCTCGATCGACCGCAAGGTGCGCGCCTTCAGCTGGGACGATCTCGAAGGCCTGCTGCGGCTGGCCGATGTGCCGCGCCGCAGCCACCTGATGCGCGCGGCGCGCAATACCGTGCGCCAGGCGCAGGCCGACTGGCCGGCGCTGCTCGCAGAGGCACCCGGCTCCATGCGCCGTGCCGTCACCGGGCGGCTGGCGGGCGGCGTGGCGTTGGCGCGCCCCTAGTCCGCCCTTCCGTCAATGCGCATTCAGCGCGCCGCTTCATCGCGTGCATGCACGCCATGCCTGAACACCTGCCGCAGATAGGCGAGGAAGGTTTCGTCGCTGCACTGCGTCTTGCCCGACGAATCGGAGAGCTTGGCCACCGGCTGGCCATTGCACGACACCAGCTTCATGACGATGTTGAGGGGCTCCAGCCCGGCATCGTTCGTCAGATTGGTGCCGATGCCGAAGCCGGTCATGATGCGGTCGGCGAAGTGACGATAGAGCGCAAAGGCCTTGGGCAGATTCAGGCTGTCGGAAAACACCAGGCGCTTGGTGTGCGCATCCAGCCGCAACCGCGCATAGTAGGCAAGCGCCTTTTCCCCCCATTCGACCGGATCGCCCGAATCGTGGCGCAGACCGTCGAAGAGCTTGGCAAAGTAGAGATCGAAATCGGCCAGGAAGGCGTCCATGCCGACCACGTCGGTCAGTGCGGTGCCGAGGTCGCCGCGATACTCCTGCACCCATTCTTCCAGTGCCGCCTTCTGGAAATCGCGCAGGCGCACGCCGAAGGCCTGGAAGGCTTGCAGGTATTCGTGGGCCATGGTGCCGATCGGGGTCAGGCCCAGCCGCTTGGCGAGATAGACGTTCGATGTGCCCTTGAACAACTGCGGCACCTCCTCGGCCAGACGGCGCACGACTTCCTCCTGCCACGCCCCGGACAGGCGGCGCCGCACACCGAAATCGAAGAACTCGAAGGGATGGCGGCAGGAAGGCTGGCACGCGAAGTCCTTGAGCAGCACGATCTTGTCAGTCAGCCGGCGGCGCGCCTCCGGGAGCGTGCGGGGTGTCTGCAGGCGTCGGAAATGGAGCTCGCTGACGATATAGAGAACGAAGATCTCGAAACCCATCACGTGCACCAGCGGCCCGCGCGCCACGATCTCCAGCCTCGGCCCCTGCACCTGCACGCTCACGAACTTGCGCTGGAAGCGGAACAGCGCGAGGAAGTCGACGAAATCGCTGCGCATGAAGCGCAGGCCGCGCAGATAGTCGAGCTCGTCGTCGGTGAATTGCAGCGTGCACAGGTGGTCGAGCTCGCGTTCGACCGCATCCTTCAGGCCAGCCAGCGGAAGGGCCGGGCGGTTGCGGCAGTTGAAGGCGTATTCGGCCTGCGCGTCCGGGTGATGGTGCAGCAGGGCCTGCCACATCGTGAACTTGTAGAGATCGGTTTCGAGCAGGCTGCGCACGACGGCTTGCATGGGCTTTCCCTGGGCGGAGTGCAACATGGCGCCGGGGACGGCCGGGAGCCGCCGCTCTTCACCGACGCCGGTCGGGCACGCAGCGATGTTGTCCGAACCCCTTGCACGCCTGATTCATCGTTTCCGGCCCCTGTTTGACTTCCCGCACGGGCGAACTGTTCGCCCTTGGGTGCGGGTTCAGGCGGGAATCAGGAATCAGCTCGCCATCGAGGCGCCGCCGTCCATGAATCAGGCAGACGTGCGCGGGCGCACAAGCGCGCTCAGCTTCCCGGCCAGCCCGAGTGCAATCGCGGTCGCGCACAGGACCAGTGCGATGCCTGCGACGGTGCCCAGGGTGATCGGCTCGCCGAGGAAGAGCCAGGCCCAGACGGCAGCGGTGGCCGGCACCAGGAAGGTGACAGTGATGGCCTTGCTCGAACCCTCGGCCGAGATCAGGTGGAAGAACAGCCCATAGGCAATGCCGGTGCAGACCACGCCGAGCACGCTGACGGCCAGCGCGCCCGTGAGCGTGACCTGCGTGGCGGCAAGCGGCAGCCCGGGAGCGGCGAGCGGCAGCAGCACGAGCGCGGCGATCAGCTGGCTGCCGGTGGCGAGAGCCAGTGAAGGAATTCCGCCGGCCTTCATGCGGGTGTAGGTGGCGGCATAGCCGTAGCAGACGGCCGAGCCGATGCATGCCAGCACGCCGAGGACCACCATTGCGTCGACCTCGGTGGGACCGATGCCCACCAGCAGCGCCACCCCGCACAGACCGAGCACCGAGGCCACGATGCGCGCGGGAGTGAGTTTTTCCGCCAGCAACATCACGCCGAACAGCGCGGTGAAGATCGGTGCCAGCGAATTCATGGTCGCCATGTAGGCCGACGGAATGTAGAGCGCGGCCCAGGCGAACAGGGTGAACGGAATCGCGGTGTTGAACAGACCAATGATGAAATAGATGCGCGCATTGGCACGCCAGGCAAACTCAACATGGGCAGCACGCGCGATGGCGTACAGTGCCGCCCCGCCAAGCACGGCACGCAGGAAGGTGGTCGGCAGCGCGCCGAACTCGGGTGCGGCGATGCGCATGAGCATGAAGCTGGTGCCCCAGATGGCACCGAGCAGCAGCAGACGCAAGAGGTTGGGCGTGGACATGGGGAAACCGAAGTGGGCGCGATGGGTCGAGTGTAATGCCGCCAATGCGACTTTTCCCGCGCCCTTGGCAACGATCCTTCGCGATCAGACCGCGCCGATGCCCTGCTCCTTGCAGCGGCCGCTCAGCCCAGGGAAACGTTCACGGCCGACGGCGGCCGGTACATGTCCTGGGTGACGAGGTCGATCCCGCACTGCAGCTCTTCGATCCAGTCCAGGAATTCGCCGACGACCTTCTTGCCGATGAGCGGCGCGCCATGCTGCGGCACGATCGATTCCGGGTCGAGCTTGCGCACCATGCGCGCCCAGTAGCGGCAGACCTTGTTGGCCCCCATGTAGCGCATGTGAAAGCTGCGCATGTGCTGCACATGCAGCTTGAAGTCGGTAACGGCCGTGCCCGCCTGACTCGGGGCGACGAGCGAGGCGCCCATGTCGCCGGAAAACAGGATGCGGCTGGTCGGATCGTAGAACTGCAGGTTGCCTTCCGAATGCAGGAAGTGGGCAGGCAGGAGTTGAAAGGTCGTCTTTCCTAGCGGCAGGAGAGTGCCTTCGTCGGGCACGGCGATCACACGCCCCTCGGTCTTGCCCTGCGGGCACAGGTGCGGCACGAAACGCGACCAGACGCGCGAGATCAGCAGGCGGGTCTGCGATCCGGTCAGCCAGCGCGAGAGCGAGGCAATGATGTCGGGGTCGGCATGCGAGGCGAAGCCGTAATCCAGCTGCTTGGGCGGGAAGAAGCGGTTCATGGACAGGAACAGCTCGTTGTAGGTCATCACCCCGCCCGGGTCGAGCAGCACGCCGTGGCCGTCGTCGACGACAAGAAACTGGTTGGACTGCACCGTGTGGCCGTCATCATCCTCAACCAGGTCGGTAAACATCCGGCAGACGTGGCTGCCATTGTTGAAGAGCTCGACGGGCATCGTGAAATCCGGATTGGCTAGAACAGGTAAAGCTGCCTATTCTACCGAGCGACGGGGCGTTGACCGCGAGCATCCGAGTGATCCGCTCGGGTAAAGCGCGAACGTTCCGGCGTTTCTCCTGCAGACCACCGGCAGGTCTGAGCATCACGAAAGAGTGAATGCGCATATACCGTTTTTCGTGCGTGCGTTTGGTCATAACGCAAGCGCGCATGCAACGATCCTTGCGCTATCTCAAACAGGCGCCCGCAATACGCCGCCGCCCGCGTGTCGCGCATGAACGCCTCCCTTGCCCTTGTCTCCAACACGCAGGACTCATTATCAAAAGGAGTTTGTGATGAAAGCACTATCGGTTCTTGTTGCCACCATTGCGCTGCTTGCCGGTTGCGCGAGCCATGACTTCAGGGGAGAGGCAAGCGGTCGCAGTGACGCAAGCAGGACATATCCCCCACATGATCAAAGCGACGCAAGCAGGACACATTCCCTA
>JAEZHR010000213.1 GCA_023416415.1 Pseudomonadota bacterium | reverse complement strand
CCGTTTTCCTTGCAGAAAGCGATTGCCTCTTCCAGCGTAGGCACGCCTTCCCCGGCAAAGTTCGTCCCGAACCACGACCCGGCGTCGAGCGTACCCAGCTGCGCGGCGCTCAGTCCGGCAACCGGCCCGCGTCCGGGAACGGTACGTCCGCGGCGCGTGTCATGCATCAGAATGGGAATGCCATCTGCGCTGAGCATGGCGTCAACTTCGACTGCGCGGTAGCCGTGCGCCAGGCCGCAGCGCAAGGCCGCCAGCGTGTTTTCCGGCGCCAGGCTACCGCCGCCGCGGTGCGCCACGATTGCGGGGTAAAGCCACATCGATTGATTTATCTCTCGGAATGAAATCGGCCGATACGTAGTCTAACCCCATTCGCTTCCACTCAATTTTCCTGATAGCGCAACGGTTCCGGTCGCGCCCTGCGCCGGGTGTTGTTGCATCCATGTCGTTGCAACCATTTATGCCAGCGGACCGCACTTATCCCGCGCTTTTCGATCGCGCGAGTTTCATCTTCCCTACGGGATGGGAAAGCCTGTCCGATCTGTTCGGCGCTGGCGAAATCGGCTTGCTGCTCCTTCACGGAACTGTCATTGCGCAGGCCAACGCGGTGCTGTGCGAGCAGCTCGGCTACACGGAGGAGGAACTCGTCGGGCGGCCCGTCGAGCAGTTGTTCGCGCGGGATCAGGACGGGGAAGTGCCGCCGGCCGCACTCCCCGGTCAGGGCGAACGCCTGCGTCTGCGGGCAAGCAGCGGCAATCCGGTCGTCTTCGACCGCATCGTCAACAGTGTGGACCCGTTGTCCAACGCCAGCATTACCGTGTGGGCCCTGTTGCCGGCCGGTCGCAGGCTGGCTCCGGAGAAATACAGTTCCGAGGCCACGCAAGCGCGCGCCATCCTCGACTACCTGCCCGATATCGTGTGCGTGTGCAACCCGGACACCTCAATCACCTACTCCAATCAGACGCTGTACGCGTTGCTTGGATACGGCCCTGACGCGCTGCAGGATGTTCGCCTGGTCGACATCACCCACCCCGAGGACCGCAACCTCCTGCTTGACACGCTGGTGCCGCTTGCGGAAGAGGAACTCGGCGCTGCCAGTCCCGCCTTCACGCTGCGGCTGCGTCATCATGACGGCTCCTGGCGCCACATCCTTGCGCAGGCGCGCAATCTCACGACGCATTATGCGGTGGCCGGCCTGCTGTTCAACGGTCGCGACATCACCGACCAGCAGTTGCAGCAGCAAAGCATCGCAACCGAGAAAAAGCGCCAGCTGCACTATCTGAACCGTCTGTTTCGCGTCGCCCAGCGTCCGCATGCAAATCTGAATTCCGCGCTGACCGTGGTCCTGAAATCGGCAACCCGCGCACTCGGCACGCATCGCAGCGCCTTCTGGCAGGTCAACGAAACGCCCGAGGCGACGCGCTGCGTGATGGCCTACGACGACCTGCGCCAGAACTTCGTCGAAGAAAGCCCGGGCGCCCTGTTCGCCAAGAGTTTCCACCCTCTTCTCTACCGCATCATGCATGGAGAGGATGCACTGCTCGTCGGCGACGTGGACCAGGACCCGCGTACCGCTCCGCACTGCGAATACTTCCAGTCCAGCGGCATCAAGGCAGCCATCATCGTGCCGGTGCAGAACGGCGAGGGACCGATCGGATTGCTCACGATCTTCCACTACCACGAGCCGCGCCACTGGCGGCGCGACGAAGGCGAGTTCGCCGAAAACGTCGCGCGCCTGATCTGCCTGATCGTCCGAGAAGTCGATCATGCGAAACAGGAAGCCCAGCTGCGCCAGCTTGCCCACCACGACACGCTCACCGGCTTGCCGAACCGGCAGTTTCTGTTCGATCAGGCCGACGACCTGCCGGCTCTGGCCGGAGGTGCCAATTCCCTGGCGGCCTTCTTCATCGACCTCGATGGCTTCAAGAACGTCAATGACACGCTGGGGCACGCAGTCGGCGACGAACTGCTCAAGGCGGCCGCGCTGCGTCTGAAGAACGTGGTACGCAAGGACGACATCCTGGTGCGCCTGGGCGGCGACGAATTCATGCTCCTTGCGCGCAACCTCTCCGACTTCCGCATTGCGGACGATATCGCCCAGCAGATCGTGGAAACCATGCGCAACACCTTCAGCCTGCGCGGCTCGGAGCTGCAGATATCCGCCTCGGTGGGCATCGCGATGTATCCGCAGGACGGCACCGACGTCGAAACCCTGATGAGGAAGGCCGACATCGCGATGTACCAGGCCAAGTCCGCCGGTCGCGACCGCTATCGCATGTTCGCATCCGATCCGGGCGAGCCCCAGGCCGAGCGGCGCATGCTGGAGTCCGAACTGCGACGCGCCATCGAAGAGCATGAACTGCGCCACTACTACCAGCCACAGGTCGACCTCAAGACTGGCCAGGTGCAATGCGTGGAGGCGCTGCTGCGCTGGCACCATCCGCGCCTGGGCGTGCTGCTGCCGGAACGCTTTCTGTCGCTGGCCGAGGAAACCGGGCTCATCAACAGTCTGAGCGCATGGGTGCTCGACGACGCGTGCCAGCAACTGCGCGCCTGGGACATAGCCGGCCTTACCGGCTTCTCGGTGGCGATCAATCTGTCGCCCAACCAACTGATGGACCGCGCCCTGATTCCCGCGCTCGAACAGGCACTGGCACGCAACGGCATCGCTGCCGACAGGCTGGAGTGGGAGATCAGCGAGGCCACCGCCATGCAGCACAACACACTGGCCAGGACGATGTTCGAGCGCGCGGCCGACATGCACGTCGGCCTGACCATCGACGATTTCGGAACCGGCCAATCCAGCCTGGCGAGCCTGCGGCAGTACCCGGTTCGCAAGATCAAGATCGACGGCCGCTTCATCCACGGCATCCCCGCCGAACCGGACAAGCGAACTGTCACCGATGCCATTCTCCACATGGCGCGACCGCTCGGCCTGAAGGTCGTCGCGGAATGCGTGGAAACGCAGGAGCAGCTCGAATACCTGCGCGAGCACGGTTGCGATATCGGACAAGGCTTCCTGTTTTCTCAGCCGCTGCGCGCCGAGCAGTTTGAACGCTGGATGACCCGACACTGAAGGACCGCGCCCGGGCAGTGCGCGCAGGGTCGGCTGCAATGTCCGTTGCAGTGTTCGCTATACAATGCCCACCCCGTCATTGGCGCCGGCCAGCAATTGCTGCCGGCCGATTGTCCGCGCGCGACCCGGCATAAAAGGACAGAACAAGACCGGAGCGCAGCGGCAATCCGATTCATCGAAAAAGGGAGCTGCATGCATTTCGACTGGACCAACCCATACCCCACCGCGCGCACGCCGCTTCTCGCGCGCAACGTCGTTTCGACCTCCCACCCGCTCGCTGCCCAGGCCGGGCTGCGCATGTTGCTGCGCGGCGGCAACGCCGTCGATGCGGCCATTGCTGCCGCGGCCGCGCTCGTCGTGGTGGAGCCGGTGTCATGCGGTCTGGGCGGCGACGCGTTCGCGCTGGTCTGGGACGGCAACACACTGCATGGCCTCAACGGTCCCGGGCCGGCGCCGTCCGCGTGGACGCCGAAGTACTTTGCCCGCCACGGCAACACGCTGTCCAAGCGCGGCTGGGATTCGGTCACGGTACCTGGCATGGTGGCCAGCTGGATTGAACTTTCGGAGCGTTTTGGCCGCCTGCCCTTCGGCCAGTTGCTGGAGCCGGCAATCGACCTGGCCGAGCGCGGCTTCATGGTGTCGCCCTTCGTTGCGCGACGTTGGGCCGCGGCCGCCACGCTGTTGAAGGATCAGCCGGGCTTCGCCGAAGCCTTCCTGCCGCAGGGGCGCGCGCCGCAGGTCGGTGAGCTGTTCGTCCACCCGGCCGCCCATGCGCTCACCCGCATCGCGGAATCCCGTGGTGACGCCTTTTATCGCGGCGATCTGGCCGAAGCCATCGTGGCGCACGCACGCGAGCACGATGCGGCGTTGACGCTGGACGATCTGGCCACGTTCAAGCCGGAGTGGGTGGAGCCGATCACGCGCGACTATGCCGGCTACACCGTGCACGAGATTCCGCCCAACGGCCAAGGCATCGCCGCGCTGATGGCACTGGGCATGATCGAGCACCACGACATCACACGCTACCGGCCCGATTCGGCCGATGGCCTCCATCTGCAGATCGAAGCGATGAAGCTCGCCTTTGCCGACACCTACCGATGGGTCGGCGATGCGCAGGCCATGAACGAAATCCGCGCTCAGGACCTGCTGGATGACGGCTATCTCGCCGAACGCGCCAGGCTGATCGACATGCGCCGCGCCCAGGATTTCCGGCACGGCGCCCCGCCCTCGGGCGGCACCGTCTATCTCACCGCCGCCGACGAGAGCGGCATGATGATCAGCTTCATCCAGTCCAATTACATGGGCTTCGGCTCGGGCGTAGTCGTGCCCGGCACCGGCATCAGCATGCAGAACCGCGGTCATGGCTTCACGCTGCAGAGCGGCCATCCGAACCGCGTCGCGCCCGGCAAGCGCCCCTTCCACACCATCATCCCGGCATTCCTCACGCGTGACGGGCAGGCCGTGATGAGCTTTGGTGTCATGGGCGGCAACATGCAGCCACAAGGACATGTACAAACGCTGGTGCGCATGCTGTCCTGGGGCCAGCAGCCGCAGGCGGCCTGCGACGCGCCGCGCTGGAAGGTGCAGCAAGGCCTTGCGGTCGAAGTCGAATCGACGATGGCACCGGGGCTGGTCACGGAACTTGCCGCACGCGGACATGCCATCGCGCAAGCAGGCGACCGCGAATTCGATTTCGGCGGCGGACAGTTCGTCTGGAAGTTGCCGGACGGCTACATCGCCGCCAGCGATCCGCGGCGCGACGGGCAGGCAGTCGGTTACTGATTACTGCCGGCGACTCCGCCAGCGCGCATTTCACTCCCCGAATCCCGCATTTCGTCGCATCCCGCTCGCGCGGACCCGGCTGCATCGCCAGACTTGCCTCCATCGTCAATTCACCGATGGAGCGCATCATGGCCATCTCGCCAATCATCCTTGCCCACATCGTCACTGCCGGCGGCGCGCTGGCGCTGGGCGGCGCAACCCTCATGCTGCGCAAGGGCACGCCGCTGCACAAGCTGTTCGGCCGGCTCTGGGTCGTGCTGATGCTGGCCACCGCACTGATCTCCTTCGGCATCCGGCGCGACGGCGATTTTTCTCCCATCCACATTCTCTCGGTCATCACGCTGGTCGGTGTGACCGCATCCGTCGTCGCCGCCCGGTACGGGCGGATACGCGCGCATCGTCGCGGCATGCTCGCCGCCTACCTCGGCCTGGCAATCGCCGGCATTTTCACGCTCCTGCCCGGACGCCTGCTCGGCGACCTGCTCTGGAACACCGTCGCCGCCATCTGAAGGAGGAGGTGACATGCAAGCGCACCACTATCGTGAAGCGAAGCGCCGCGTCGATCGCCGCCTCGGCTTGTACATTCATCTCTGCGTCTATCTGGTTGTCAACACCGGGCTGGCCCTGCTGAACCTCCTGCTCACGGGCGGGATCGCGTGGTCGCTCGCGCCGCTGCTCGGGTGGGGAGTCGGGTTAATATTTAATGCACTCGCCGTTTTCGTGCATGGTTCATGCGCGGCATGGAAAGAGCGCATGATCGAACACGAACAGAAGAAGATGAAATGAACACCAGCGTGCCCGACGCCCTGCCACAATCGCGCCCGACCTGGCCGCGCCTGCGCCGCTTTGCGATTGATGCGGCGATCACATCCGTGTTCAATCTCCTCATCGCGCTGCTCGTCACC
>JAEZHR010000203.1 GCA_023416415.1 Pseudomonadota bacterium | reverse complement strand
GTCGCGCTTTCCATGTCCAGCGCGATCGCGCGGCTCTGCGAGAAACGCCGCTCGGGCGTGCGGTGGGGCAGCAGTTCCCAGTTGCGGTTGTCCGTGCTGGCCACCGTGCCGGTGCGCATGATGCGCTTGAGCTCCCAGTCCTTGAGCTGGGTGATTTCCTCGACGGCATCTTCCAGCGCCAGCTGGATCTCGGCCAGTGCCGGGATCGGCACCCATAAAGGCAGGTCTTCGTCCAGCACGTGGTCTTCGCGCACGTAGGCATGCGCCAGCACGTAGTCACCCAGCTGCTGGCTGGTGCGCAGTCCGGCACAGTGCCCGAGCATCATCCAGGCATGCGGCCGCAGCACCGCGACGTGGTCGGTGATGGTTTTCGCGTTCGCCGGACCGACGCCGATGTTGATCATCGTGATGCCCATGCCGTCGGCGCGCACGTGATGATAGGCAGGCATCTGCGGCAGGCGTGGTGGCGTGTCACCGAGATCGTCGCCGGGCTGCACGTTCTGTCCGACCCGGCGCGTGATTGTGTTGCCGGGCTCGACGAAGGCGATGTAGTCGTCCTGGTCGCTGTTTCCGGACGGTGGCGTGCGCATGATCTCGTGCCCCAGGCGCTGGAACTCGTCGATGTAGAACTGGTAATTGGTAAACAAGACGAAGTTCTGGAAGTGCTCGGCCTCGGTGCCCGTGTAGTGGCGCAGACGGTGCAGTGAGTAGTCGACGCGCGGCGCGGTAAACAGCGCCAGCGGCTGCGCGCCGCCTTCCGCGGCTTCCCATGTGCCGTTGGCAATGCCGTCGTCCATCGATGCGAGATCGGGCAGGTCGAACAGATCGCGCAACATCAGCCTGCGCTCGGCGCTCAGGCTGCCTTCGAGATGATCGTGTTCGCGCAAGGAAAAATGGATGGGGATGGGTTCGTTGCTGGTGCCGACTTCGAGCATGACGGACGGATCGAGTCGATGACTGTCCAGAAGCATGCGGAACTGCTCCAGGTAATAGCCGCCGAACAGATCGGGGCGGGTGAGCGTGGTTTCATGGGTTCCCGGGCCGGCCACGAAGCCGAATGAACGGCGCGAGTCGGCGCGCGCCACGGTGCGCGTTTGCAAGCGCACGTAGGGATAGCACGCGCGCACGTGTTCGAAGAGCATCTCGCCGTTGACGAATTCCTGCTGGCAGTTGCGAAGATGCTCGATGCTGGCCTCATAGATCGTGCGGACCTGGTCCAGTGCCGCGGCAGGGTCGTCAAAGCGGACGGGTGCGATGTACTGCGGTGCAAGCAACTTGCAACTCCTTTTTGAAGTGGCACGTGGAAGTTGCAAGCATACCCCTTTACACGGCCCGGTTCAGTCCTTCCGGGGCACCCTTTCATCGCGCGCTAGCGCGTGCTGTGGCCCTCGGCCTGGCCGGACAGCGGCGGCGAGGTGGACGATGAGGAAGACACCGATGAACTGCCATTCGAAGCAGTGCCCCATGCCGACGAGCTGCCGACGTTGCCGCCTCCGGTCGAACCGGATGTCGAACTGCTGGAGGTCGAGACCGGCTGTGCCGTGGTGCCCCGATGCGATGCCGGCGTGTTCGGCGTGCTAGGTGTGCTCGGCGAATTGGCGGCAGCGTCAGCAGCGACTCCCGATACGCCTGCTACGGAAGACTGTTGCGCGTATGCCGCTGCCGGGTCATCACCGCCGCCGCATGCGACGAGCGCGGTGACGAAAAGGGATAAAAACGCCAGTCGGAATCGGTTCATGTTCGTTTCCTCGAGAGAAAGCACTCCCTGATTGATGCATCTGTGACACTTGCGCTGAGTCCTGTGCCGGACTTTCAGCGCATGTGATTTGTCATCAACTGCGCAAGGCGCGCCTTGCTGTTGATGGCGAGCTTGTCGTAGACGTGCTTGATGTGGCTGCGCACCGTGTTCTGCGATACGCCGAGCTTCCGTGCCACGTCCTTGTGCGTAAGTCCGCGCGAGAACTGCAGGGCGACGGCGAATTCGGTCGGGGTCAATGTGCTCAGCAGGTTCTTTTCCCACGCTTTGCAGACGATGAGTTCGTCCTGCGCGCACAGCGCGATACGAATGCGCGCACCTTCGAAATCCTCGCCATCGCGAAAGCATCTGATCACGTCTTGCGAAACCCGGTCCGTTCCGGCGGCAGGCCACTCCAGTGCAATGAGATCGCGAAAGCAGGGGTCGGCGGCTTCGACGCGCCCGTGCCAGTTCAGCAATGCGGCCGCGCGCGCTTCGCGCTCGCGCACTTGACGCTCAAGATGCCGTGAACGGTTCATGAACAGGCAGCGCTCAAGGTGCGCGAAGAGCAGTGCGAGGCAGCTGGCCTCGTGCGTCGTGAACGTATCGCGGGCGCGGCGAAAGAGGATGATCCAATGCGAACGTGCACGCATTGATGCACTTCCGAACAGCATCAGCTGTCGCATTGCATGGCGTCGTGCGAAATCTTCAAGGCGGGGAGCTCGCGTGCGGCCGAAGAATAACTGGCATTCGCAACGAAACGGTTCCTGCTGGTCCTTCAGAAATGGCTCCGCGAATAAATCGCCTTCGCCGCTGCACACGTAGTCTTCGCGCAGCTCCGATCCGCTTTCGTGTACCCATGCATACTCGCTCAACAGAGCGCTGTAACCGGCAGTTGGTGATTCACACATGCCAAGCACCGCAGCATCAAATCGAATCAGCCGACGGATCAGATGAACTGCAGCGTGCGGAAACGCGTGGGCTGCTGTGTCCTCGGCTGCCTCGTACAACATCATCAAGGCACTCGACAAGTTCTGCATTCTTTTCCCGAATGTCGAAAGGACCGGAGGGAATGAATTCCGGCGACGCATGAACTGATGCGCGCAGCGCTCTCATGAATGGGACTATCGCAAGCGGCCGACAGAATCTAACCCAGCTTCCGTCGTCGAACATCAGCTCCCATTTTTCGTTTGCGGTCGCTCAATCGAAGCATGCGTCCATCTCACCCATTTGGATGATGTAGCGCGCATGCACGCTCGCTAGCATCCACGTTCAATGCGATGCGCATGCGATGCAGCGACGCAGCGACGCAGCGACGCAAGCTGCCATTGATGATGATCTTCCTGCTGACATGAGGTGAAGAAATGGATGAGCGAGCTGAGGTGATCCTGATGAACTCCGTTCAGGCGCGCCCGCATATCAATGGCTCCACGGTGCACCAGTACGAGATGCAAAGCTTCTGCTCGAGTCTGAAGCAGTGGCGGATGCTGCATGCCCTGATTGATTGCGGCAGTTATGCGGAAGCGGCCGAGCGTCTGCATGTGAGCCAGTCGACGCTGAGCTACACGCTCATCAAGCTTCAGGAACGGCTGGGTGTGCAGCTGCTCAAGCTCGAGGGGCGAAAGGCAGTGCTTACGAAGCCAGGTCAACTTCTGGTCGAACGTTCGCGCCACGTACTCAATGAGGCACGTGCACTGGAAGACTACGCGCGCACACTTGGAAACTAGCGTCCTTCACATCGGAAACAGATCGAACAATTTCGCTATTCATTCGTCAGGGACTCGCACTACAGTGCATTCCAGCTTCTCGACTAGCGGTTCCTGATAACGAACTTCCAATCCAAAAAAAGGAGAAACAGATGAAAAGGCAGATTCTGATTTCCGGTCTGGCAACCATGCTGATGCTCGTTGCAGGGACTGTTTCCGCGGCCGAAGCCGGTCAGGCAGCCGACCCGCTCGCGCTGCGCTTGTCCGACGCCCAGATGGAAAACGTGACGGCGGGACAGACCTCTACCGCAGGAGGCTGGTCATCGGTTCTGCTTGGGAGGAGCTATTCCGTCTCGAGCACGACCGCCATCTCTTCAGGCGTCGTGAATCACACGAGCGCGACCAGCCTGAATACGGCAATCGGCATCGGTGCCAATGCAAATGCCTGGGGCTGGACCACGTTCTAGTCTCCCCGCTTTCGGCGCCGCGCGCTGCAGAGCTTCCGTATTGCGGTGCCTTTCGGACTGCACCCGTTGTGGTGTCAGTAGCTGTTGTTGTTCAACCTTAGTTCAACTTAGTTCTATCCGGAGGATTACCATGAAAAAGACCTTGTATGCCGTCGCGGCAAGCGCCCTGTTCTCCATTGCCGGTCTGGCCGGCGCGGCTGAGCCCTTGCAGCTGAGCGAGAATCAGATGGACAACGTGTCTGCTGGCTGGACGTCCGTCGCCAGTGGCTCGTCATGGGCGCTGCTTGGTTCGAGCGTCTCCACGAGCGGCACCAGCGCCACTCAAGTTTCGGTTCTGCCTCCGCTGTTTGCCTATGGCAGGACCGAGGCCACCACCTTCAACTTTGCCTCCGGTGTGCTCGCCATCACGTCATCGAGCGCGGGCTCCTCGCTGTAACCGATTCCGTGCGCGCCTGCCCTGCAGGCGCATTGCGAAAGATGCGCGCACCTGTGGCGCGCATTCTTTCGCCTGCGCCGGGTGCGTCGTCCGCCCCACATACAACGATGAATAGCCAGGAGAATCTTCAATGTTCAGAAACCTTGCAAAGAGCCTGATCGGCGTCGCCATGCTTGCCGGCGCGAGCACCGCCATTGCATCCGAACCCGTGGTCCTGTCGGAGCACACGCTTGATGCTGTATCGGCCGGTGCCGGATTCAGCATGCCAATGATGCCGGGCGCGGCGTTTGCGTACGCCTATACGAGCGGAACCTCGTCCCCATTCTTTCAAGCGCTCATTAACGTGGGTTACACAGCCAATGTCGGCATTGGTCAGAACATGAGCTCGCGACTCGACATCAGCGTTAACTGGAACGGGGTGGAACTGAATGGGCTGAACTTCAGCAGTTTCTGAACGAACGCTGGCGGACAGAAGGGGAATCCATGTTCATGTTCCGGCAAGCCTGGCCGGCTCAGCTCTTGCTGATGCTGGCCTGCACGGGCGTGGTACAGGCGCGCGATGCGCCTGTACGTTCGCTGATCGAAATACGGCATGTCAACGTCGTGATGCAGAAATGGGACCTGAGCTGCGGCGCCGCCGCGCTGACGACCCTGCTCAATCATCACCACGGGGAAATCCTGACCGAGAAGGAAGTTGCCGTGGCGCTGATGCAGCGTCCCGAGTACATCAACCATCCGGAGCTGATCCGGATCCGTGAGGGGTTCTCCCTGCTCGACCTGAAGCGATTTGTCGAGGGCCGTGGCTACAAGGGCGTGGGCTTCGGGAAGATGACGCTCGATGCGCTTGTCGACAAGGCACCGCTGCTGGTGCCGGTTCGGGTCAACGGATACAACCACTTCGTCGTGTTTCGCGGAACGCGCGGCGACCGAGTGCTGCTGGCGGATCCGGCATGGGGCAATCGGACCATGTCGAAAGCGCAGTTCGAGGACAGCTGGATCGACTATCCCCAGATCGGGCGTGTCGGCTTTGTCGTCTTGCGTGCGGACGGCAGCCATCCTGCAGTGTCGGAACTTGCGCCGCGCGACGAAGAATTTGTCTCCTTGTACTGACGGAGGGAAGGATCTCGATCCCTTCCGGGGAAATCCATGTGTGATGCGAGGCTTGCCCGGCGCACCGTCAGGCAAGCCTTTCTTCAATTTTGCCAATTCGAACCAGAATGAAAGGGCATCTCGATATGACGTGCAGAATGGAACGTGCCGTGTTCCTTGCGCCGGCGCTGTGCGCAGGTTTGCTTTTCAATCCGCTTGCTGCATCGGGGCAGGAGACCCGAGCACCCGGAACGCAGCGCGACAGGCAACTTGAGGAGAGTCAGTCCACGGTGCGCGCGCTGCAGGCGCGGGTGGAGCAGCTGGAGCGCAGGCTCGATGCGCTCGCCGCCGGGAGGCAGGCGGCGCGCGCGCCGGCGTCGCCGGCACCAGGGATGACTCAGCAGATGAGCCAGCAAAGGGCGCAAGCGACGGCACCCGCTCCGCGCGCATCGCAGCGCACCTCGGATGCGCCAGTGCCCGGCAGTTTTGCAATCGACGAGGATGCAGCGCAGCGTGCGCTCGAGCGCACGCTGACGCAGGCAGGAGCGCTGCTGCTGCCGCCCGGCGCCTTTACGGTCACCCCCGGCTTCTCTTACGCGCGCAACGAGAGCAGGCGCTCCGAACTCGTGCAGATCACCGATCCGGGCACCGGATCGAGCAACGTCGTGCTGATCGATCCTGAACTGCGCCGCAACGAATTTGGCCTGCGCCTGGGTTTCAAGGCCGGCCTGCCCTGGGATGCGCAGCTGGAACTCGATCTGCCTTATCAGTACGTGCGGGCCAGCAGCCGTTCGCCGTTCAGCCCGGTCGATTCGGACAGCGGCTCGGGATTCGGTGATGCTTCGATCGGGGTTGCGCGAACCTTCTTGCGCGAGAAGGGCGCGCTGCCCGATCTGATCGGACGCCTGAGCTACAACACCGGCAGCGGACGCCGGCAGGACGGACGGGTCACGCTGTCAGGTGGCTATCCCGGACTGACCGCGGAGGTGGTTGTCCTCAAGCGCCAGGACCCGCTCGCCTTCTTCGGCAGCCTCGCGTACAGCGGGTACCGGGATGAGGACGGCATCGATCCGGGCAACCTGACGGCGCTCGGAATTGGAACGGTGCTGGCAGCAAGCCCGGCGACCTCGCTGCAGCTGGCTTTCACCCAGGTTCACCGCGAGAACCAGAAGCTCTATGGCGTTAAGCAGCCAGGGACCGAGCAGACGTATGGTGTGCTCAGTCTGGGGGCATCCAGCGTGCTGACGCGAGACACGATGCTAATCACGTCGGTCGGCATCGGTGTCGGTGACGACGCGCCGAACTACAGCATCAACGTCTCGCTGCCGATCACGTTCAGGTAGGCAAGCCCGAATGCGTCAGTTCTTTGTGCCCGTCGCGCAGGCGCCGCCACAGCAGGCTGCGCCGCAGGGGCTTCCAAGATCGAGCTTGCGCGCGCGCGGAAGGTCGGCGCGGGTTGGCGCGGCAGGCGCGGGTGGCGGCGCCGTGGCGAGCCCTGTCGCGTCGGATGGGGAGGGCGCCGGAATGGAAAGCTGCTTGTCGATGCTCATGGGGCTGTTCATGCGGTGAGTCATGCAT
>JAEZHR010000091.1 GCA_023416415.1 Pseudomonadota bacterium | reverse complement strand
CGCTGCGTGGTGATGAATGCCGGCACCAAGATCGCCGATGGTCCGACCGCGGAGGTCTTGTCCGATCCGCATGTGATCAAGGCGTATCTGGGCGAGGATGATGAAGCAGATGCAAACGACGCGGAGGCAGCCCATGCTTGAGGTGCGCAATGTTTCGGTGCGCTATGGCAAGCACCAGGCGCTGGACAGCGTATCGCTGAACGTGAGGCCGGGCGAGATCGTCGTCATGGTCGGCGCCAACGGTGCCGGCAAGTCGTCCTTCCTGAAGGCGCTGGGCGGCATGGTCACGTCGCTGCCGGGCGCGGAAGTCACGCTCTCCGGTACTGATCTGATGAAACTTCCTGCCCATCGCATCGTCGATGCAGGGCTGGCCCTGGTGCCGGAAGGGCGCGGCGTATTCGGCGACCTGACCGTGCGCGAGAACCTGCAGCTGGGCGCCAACCCGAAGCGCGCGCGCGAGGGCGAGGCCAAGATGCTCGAACGCGTGTTCGATCTCTTTCCCAAGCTGCAACAGCGCCTGAACCAGGCGGTGCGCACGATGAGCGGCGGCGAGCAGCAGATGGTTGCGGTGGGGCGCGCGCTGATGTCCAACCCCGAGATCCTGCTGCTGGACGAGCCTTCGCTCGGCCTGTCGCCGCTGATGTGCAAGGAGTTGTTCTCCGCGCTGGGCCGCATCCGCACGCTCGGCGTGGGCGTGCTGCTGGTCGAGCAGAACGCCAAGCAGAGCCTTGCGATCGCCGATCGCGGCTATTTGATTGAAACCGGACGCCTGGTCGGAGAAGGTCCGGCCCGGCAGTTGCAAGATGATCCGGCTGTACGTCGTGCCTATCTGGGCGCGGCGGCCTGATCCCACCCATGGAGATGAGAAATGAGTGAAATCCGTATGCTGATCGGCGGCGAATCGCGTGCCGCGTCCAATGGCGCCACCTTCGAGCGCCGCAACCCGCTGGACAACAGCGTTGCCACGACCGCGCCGGCAGCGACCGCAGCAGACGCCGTGGCCGCCGTCGACGCCGCCGCCAAGGCCTTCCCGGTCTGGTCCGCGATGGGCCCGAGCCAGCGCCGCGCGCTGCTGATGAAGGCCTCCGCCGCGCTGGAAGCCAAGGGTGAGCAGTTCGCCGCCGCCATGGCCGCAGAAACCGGCGCCTCCGGGATCTGGGCCGGCTTCAACGTGCACCTGGCCGCCGGCATGCTGCTCGAAGCCGCCGCGTTGACGACTCAGATCAACGGCGAACTGATTCCCTCCGACGTGCCGGGCAGCCTGGCCATGGCCGTGCGTCAGCCGGCCGGCGTCGTGCTTGGCATTGCACCGTGGAACGCACCGGTGATTCTCGCCGTGCGTGCGATTGCCACCCCGCTGGCCTGCGGCAACACCGTGATCCTGAAGGGCTCGGAACTGTGCCCGCACACCCACGGCCTGATCATCGAGGCGCTGCAGGAAGCCGGTCTGCCGGCAGGCGTGGTCAACTTCGTCACCAACGCACCGGCCGACGCCGGCGCCGTGGTCGAAGCCATGGTCGCGCACCCGGCGCTGCGCCGCGTGAACTTCACCGGCTCCACCCGCGTGGGCCGCATCATCGCCCAGACCTGCGCCAAGTACCTCAAGCCCGTCGTGCTGGAACTGGGCGGCAAGGCCCCGTTCGTGGTGCTGGACGATGCCGACGTGGATGCAGCCGTTGCCGCAGCCACCTTCGGTTCCTTCGCCAACTCCGGCCAGATCTGCATGTCGACCGAGCGCATCGTGGTCGATGAAGCGGTGGCCGACGAGTTCGTCGAGAAGCTGGCCGCGCGCGCCAAGAGCCTGCCGCTGGGCGACCCGCGCAAGGGCCCGGTGGTGCTCGGTTCGGTAGTGGACATGATGACGGTCGAGCGCTGCAATGCGCTGATCGACGACGCGCTGGCCAAGGGCGCCAAGCTGGTTTGCGGCGGCAAGGCCGAGAACACGCTGATGCCGGCCACGCTGCTGGACAAGGTCACGCCGGAGATGAAGATCTACCGCGAAGAATCCTTCGCCCCGGTGAAGGCCATCGTGCGCGTGAAGGGCGAGGAAGAAGCGATCGCCATCGCCAACGACAACGAATTCGGTTTGTCCTCGGCCGTGTTCGGCCGCGACATCGCCCGTGCATGGCAGGTCGCCGCACGCATCGAATCCGGCATCTGCCACGTCAATGGCCCGACCGTGCACGATGAGGCGCAAATGCCCTTCGGCGGCGTGAAGGATTCCGGCTACGGCCGCTTCGGCGGCAAGGCCGGCATCGAAGCTTTCACCGAACTGCGCTGGATCACGGTGCAGACGACGCCGCGCCACTATCCGTTCTGAGCATTCCGGAACAGAAAAACGGCCGCTGATGCGGCCGTTTTTTTTGATGGCGCTTCAGTATCCGTTCTGGCGTATCAGACAGGCAGATCATGTCCGATGCATTGCGCGCGATGAGATGACTGAAGGGGTATGGCGGGCCGGTTGCAATGGAGTGGAATGCTGTGGCCGCGCTACTGCCTTCGCGGTTGCCCAACTGCTTTCAGCGCCAAATCGACGCCGGTGATGTGCTGGAACAGCGGCACTAGCGACGAAAGTGAACTATTTGGAAGTTCCAAGGCCGTCACGATTTCTTTACGGATTTTTTTCTTTTCTTCAAAACTCAGATCCCGCCCGCGCACGTCTTCCCAGTCGATAACTTCCATGTCCAATGCGTTGCCGAATGCGTTTTTCAGGACGGTCCCGATATCGAGAGGATTCCCGTTCCCATCCTTGCGATTGTCCAGTTTTTCCAAGATCAACATTGGAGCGCATATGTGCCTTGAGCCGAAATCGATACCATCCTGTTTGCGTACACGGGGATCGTTTTCGATGAACGTGAAATAGCCAGCCATGACAGCCCGGTTCGCTTCCGATTTGAGTGCCTCGAACCGGATATGAATGTCATAGCTTTTGCCTTCCCAGGAAAATGGATTGTCGGCCGACGTAGCGGCTGACCCTTGACGGCTGGCATTTTGGTAACGCAGATCCACGCCGGTCAGATCGAGGATCGCGGGCTTGGCACCTCTTACCACTTCGGGGCGCAGCGCTAGTTTCTCTGCAATATGGTTTATGCAATGCTGAGAAATTTGTGGATCGGGAGCGCCCCGTTTCTCTTCCGGCAGAGCCGTCAGAATCGGGCGCATCTCTTCCTGCAGCCATGCCTGGCCTGACATCCCTTTCTCTTTCAAGTGCTCTGAGAGCGCCTTCAGAAAAGGAATGGCGTGACTACTAGTAACGCCTACGGACCCTCCCTCCAGCAAGTAGCCCGCTCTATCACCCTGCGCCTTCGGATCGTTCATTGCCCGGTCCAGCATTTTCTGGGCTGCTATGCGGAGTTCCGGTTCTTCCAGTTCTTCGATGCCAGCTTTCAAGACCTCGATGTTCCGGTAACCTCGCGCTGTTACCTTGACGATTGCTTTGCGCGCCGTATCGGCACACGTATCGCGATGCATCTGGATGATCGTCCGTGCGGAGGCAGATGGGCCGGCCTTTTTCTTGAGCCCGTCATAGGTCTGCCGGTCGGGAAGGCTGAACTTCGCAGCCCGTGCCTGCCACTGGCATGCGAGAGGCAGGGCTGCCCAAGCCGGCAGCCAGATTTTCCGGCTCGCGCGGTAATCGCTCCAATCCTGTTCGGCGGATGTCTGTCCATCCAGGCGCGGGCGTTTGGAGCGCTCGCCTGTATCGTCTTGCGCCGGGGGCGAACCCGAGGCCGTGCGCTTGCCCTTGTCCCGGACGGGCAGCGCGTCGTCATCCGGTTCAAGCATGATGAGCTGCGCCATTTCGGTTTCCGGATCCACCCCGAACAAGGGCTGGAGCAGCGGATCGTTCTCGCTTCCCATCACCTCGGCCGGCCGGACGAATGCGGTGCTGCTGCCTTCCTCCGGGTCGTCCGCAAGCAGAACGACGGGCGCCCCGGCAGATTCGGCTTCTTCGGCGGTATGCGCCGACGGCGGGTCATTTTCCGGCCGGTAGAGGTCCACGGCTGATGCCCTGGTCAGTTGCAGCCGCGTACCGTCGGGGAAATCCACGTGCGCGGTGAGGAGGCCGGTGACGTTCGCCGGCAGGCGAAACATCTGGCCGCCGATCCTCACCGGTGTTGCCTTTTCCAGGAGCAGGTTCTGCACGTACTCCGGCGCGAAGTCCGTCATGAGCGCGTGCAACTCGCGCGCGGCAACGGCCTCAGATGAGTTGTCGTGCGTTTGCTCGATCAGTGTGGCATCGACTTCATTGACCGTTCCCGTTACTCCTGGAAGATGCAGGGGAAGCGCGATGTTCGTCTCTTCATTGCGCAGCACATAGTTCGGTCCCTCCTTGTGCCACAGCAGCGCAGGCAGGCGTGCATCGAGTTCGACTTTGTCGATGCCGAGCAGCTGCGCCAGACGTTCCGCGTTGTCGGTATCGGCGGGAGGCAGGGCCCGATGCAGGCGGCGTTGCATGGCGCTGCCGGAAAGCGGCGGAGCGGAGTGGCCAGCGGACGATGGCGGGGCTGGCAC
>JAEZHR010000033.1 GCA_023416415.1 Pseudomonadota bacterium | reverse complement strand
ACCTGTGGGGGGCTCGATGTCGGGTGTCGGCGGCAATGCCTGGGTTGGTGCCGCGGGCTGTGACGAAGGCTGTTTTGGCGGCGGCGCGACCGGCTCCACCGGGCTCAGGTAAGGCGGCCGGGCCGATGGGGGAGCGGAATCGGCCGAGGCCGGCGGCAAGGCATCGTTCATGGTGTTCTCCGAAGCGGACCCGGAACGAACATCCGCCGCAGCGAGACCGGGCAAACCACGCGCTCACCTTGCCACAGGAGGGCGGCGCAATCCATCGCGGCGCTCGGCTCGCCCGGGGATGCTTGATCTCGCTCAAACGTCCTGCGCAAACCCCTGTTTTGCAAGGAAATGTCGCGGCGCTGCAAGCGGGAAAGAGTTGAGCAAAATGAGCGGCAGGAAACCGTTCTCCTGCGCTGTGGTCACAACCGAACGTGACGGCCTGCCCCTGTTTATGAAATCCGAGACACGACCCGCGAGCACTGTGGACCAGGTGTGCAGGATGCTTTGCGAAAGCGCGGCCGACCCTTTCGTTGCGCTCGACGAGACAGGGCGCGTGCTCGAATGGAACGCCCAGGCCGAGGCCGCGCTCGGATGGCGGCGCGACGAAGTACGCGGGCGCCTGCTGCGTGACACGGTCATGCCGGGAGGTGAGTACGAGGGGATGCTTGCAGCCCTGCACGACGGCACGGTCGAGCAGGACGGCGAGTCGACCGGACGGCGTCAGCATGCGCAGGCGCGCATGCCGGGCGGAAAGGAAGTCCCGGTCGAGCTTACCCTCATGCCGATGCAGGCACCCGGACAGTCCATCTTGCTCGTGGCCATGCGCGACATCTCGCAACGGCGCGCGCTCGAGATGGAGATACTGCACCAGGCGAACCTGGCGACGTCGATCCTGAACTGCATGTCCGACGCCGTGGTGGTCGCCGACATGCACGCCAATCTGATCATGGTCAATCCCGCCGCGCAGACGCTGCTGGGCGTCAAGCCGGTGCACGGTCCGTCCCAGCAAAGCATTGCTTCCTACCAGCTCTATCACATCGATGGCGTGACGCCCTACGCCGACCACGAACGCCCGACCCGACGCGCGTTGCGCGGCGAAAACATCGACAACATGGTGACGCGCGTGCGCAGCCACAGGGTGCCGTCAGTGGTCTGGACCAGCGTCAATGCGCGCCCTTTGCGTGACGCGGCAGGCAATCTCTTTGGCGCGGTCGTGGTGTTCCGCGACATCACCGAGCTGCGCGAAAAGCAGGAGCAGATCTCGCGCCAGGCTGCGCAGCTGCAGGAACAGGCCAGCCTGCTCGATCTCTCCCACGATGCGATTCTGGTGCGCGACCGCGATCATCGCATCATCTACTGGAATCGCAGCGCCCAGCGCCTTTACGGCTATTCAAGCGGACAAGCGCTCGGACGCGACGCCAGCGAGCTGCTGCGCACGCGCTTTCCTGTATCGCAGGAGATCATCCTCGAACAGTTGCGCCGCGAGGGCTACTGGGAGGGGGAGCTCGTCCACACTACGGCGGACGGGCGCGAGATCATCGTTTTCTCGCAATGGGCGGTAGACGTGCAGGAGGGGCGTACCGAGCGCTATCTCGAAACCAATGCCGACATCACCGAGCGCGTGCGCACCGAGCGCGCGCTGCGTCAGGTGCAGCAGGATTTCCGCCTGCTGGTGGAAGCCTCGACCGACTACGCGATCATGATGCTCGACGCCGAAGGCCGCATCCAGAGCTGGAACAGCGGCGCAGAACGCATGCTCGGCATTGGCCCGGACGCAGCGCTGGGGCGCCCGGTGAGCGAGCTGTTCATTACCGAGGATCGCAGTCTGGGCGCGCCAATGCGCGAAATGGACGAGGCGCGCAGCGAGGGGCGTTCGGAGGATGCACACTGGTATTTGCGGCGCGACGGCAGCCGTTTCTGGGCCACGGGCGTGGTCACCCCGTTGCGCTACGAGGACGGCAGCCTGCGCGGCTTTGTCAAGATCATGCGCGACCAGACCAGCCAGCGCCTGACCGAGGAACAGACGCAGTTTCTTGCGAACCACGACGGTCTGACCGGACTGCCGAACCGCGTCAGTTTCTCCAACCAGTTGCACCAGTCGATCGCGCAGGCGCAACGCAGCAACACGCCGCTGGCCGTGCTGCTGCTTGATCTCGACCGTTTCAAGCACGTCAACGACACCTTCGGTCACCATCACGGCGATCTGCTGCTCAAGGAAGTGGCAATGCGCCTGATGTCCTCGATTCGCGAAACCGACTTCGCTGCGCGTCTGGGCGGCGACGAGTTCGTGCTGATCCAGAGCGACGTGTCGCAGCCGAACGCGGTCGAAACCATGGCGCGCAAGGTGGTCGACACGCTCGGGCGGCCGTACGAGCTGGACGGGCATGAAATCCACAGTGGCACCAGCATCGGCATCGCCATCTATCCGCGCGATGCGAAGAACTCGGTCGAACTGCTCAAGCGCGCCGATCTGGCGCTGTACCGCGCGAAGAATGCCGGACGCCACAATTTTCAGTTCTATACGCCGGAGCTGGTGTCGGTGCAGAGCTGGCGACGCGACCGCGAGGCCGCCTTGCGCACGGCGCTGGAGAAACGCCAGTTCGAGCTGTACTACCAGCCGCAGGTCGATCTGAAGAGCTGGCGCACGGCGAGCGTGGAAGCCTTGTTGCGCTGGAACGCGAGCGAGCGCGAAACGGTGTTGCCGGATGACTTCCTCAATATCGCCGAAGACACCGGCATGATCGTCGAAATCGGCGAATGGGCGTTACGTGAGGCGTGCCACCAGGTGCGGCGCTGGCAGGCCCGGGGCATGTCCGAGCTGCGCCTGTCGCTGAACTGTTCGGCGCGCCAGTTCGGCGATCCCGATTTCGTGGCCCGTATCCCGTCCATCCTGCGCGATGCCGGACTGCACCCCGACAGCCTGGAGCTGGAATTGTCGGAGTCGCTGCTGTCGCGCAATCCGGAGATCAAGGAACAGCTCTCGGAGCTGCGCGCGCTCGGCATTCGCCTGACCATCGACAACTTCGGCACCGGCAATACCGCCTTCAAGGACTTCAAGGAATTCAGCGTCGATGCGCTGAAGATCGACAAGGCCTTCGTCCAGCATTTGCCACATCGGCGCGAAGATTCAGCGATTGCCTCGGCCATCATCAGCCTCGCGCACGATCTCGGCATCAAGGTGGTCGCAGGCGGCGTGGAGACCGCCGAGCAGCTGGCCTATCTGAAGGCGCGCGACTGCACCGGTGCCCAGGGCTTCATCTTCAGTCCACCGGTGCCGGCCGCAAAGTTCGAGCAGCTGATCGGCACCGATGGCTGGCCCCGCACGGCGCGAAAGGTTCCTGGTCTGGAACTGCGCTAAAGCGTGTCATGTGGACTGGTGGACTGCCGTGGCGATGGCACGACCTCGTCGCTGGCATCGACCTTGCGTGATAAACCATCAGCCAGCCAGCACACAGGAGGAAGCATGCATGCACTGTTAGTGAACGCGCTTGCGTTTTCCGCTGTCCTGATCGCCGTCCCTGTCGCTGCCCAGCCGTCCGCGGCGGGCCCGGAACCGGGCGCGGGAAGGGCGGCCACCGGGACAGCGTCCGGCGCGCCATCGCGCCAGATGGAAAATTCGAACGCCCCCGGTTCGAACGAGGTGCGGCCCGAACAAAGGGGAGGACCGGCCGAATGCGGGCCGACGAAGGAGGATTGCGCGCCAGCGACGAGCGGGGATGGGAAGGAAACGATCAGAACCGATTCGCAGCCGCTGGGCAGCAGCGTCGAGGCGGGCAGCGGGCCGAGCGTGGATGCATCGGACTATCCGACCAGTGTCGGCTCGGGCGCGATAGGCAGCGGAACGACCGGAAGCCCGACCGGCTCGACGCAGGGACCGGTGGTGGGCACGGGGCGCTGATCGCACGGCTTGCGGCAGTCGCTTGCGTGGTGCGGGAACGAGCGCAAGCAACCTTGCTGCCGCAGCAAGCCCGTGACCACGTTGTGCATGACTGCATTCACTCTCCATCCTGAGCGCTCCCCGGCGCTTGCGCCCGGTCGGGCGTGAAGGCCGTACCGCTGGCCCGAAAAGCATCGCGGTGTTTCCCCCGGATTCGATCCGGAGCGAGGCGTGGCCGGGCATGTCCCCGACCGGTAAACCTGCCGAAATTCGCACGCGCAAGCAGTCGCGCGCCTGCGGACGGGCCGGCTCGTGCTTGCCATCGTGGGTAACGGCACTGCTCTTGACATGGTCGTTATGACCATGCGTGACGACGGGAGCGATGTCCGCGCGGAAATGACAGCCTGAAGCCGGTTCTTCCCGCAATGCCCGGTGCAGCCGGAGCGTCTTGACTACGGTCGGTGCCGGGCATGACCGCGCATCGCCCTGCCTCCAGGAAGCCGACCTGTTGGCTGCCATGAAACTTGTCCACGTTGGCGTCGGCCCCGGCACGCCGGACCGTCCGCGGCACGTTGGCGAAGGACAAGCGCGCCGGGAAGGGCGCGTTGCGGCGTCAGGCAGGTAAATCGGTACGGCCGACTGTCCTGTCGTGCAT
>JAEZHR010000414.1 GCA_023416415.1 Pseudomonadota bacterium | reverse complement strand
GCCTGTTCCAGCAACGCTGGCAAGAGACTCCGGTGCTGGTTTGCGGCCCCGGCAGCATCACGGTGGCGCACAAGGCGGACGAGTATGTGGAGGCGAGCCAACTGCAGGCGTGCGACCGCATGCTGGCGGGGCTGGTGGATTTTCTGTGCGAACCGGTGGCTGACTAGTCGCGAGACAGGCCCTCCTCCTTTCGGAAGGAAGGCGTTCTGCCGCTTTCCGCAGAACCGCGCCACAGCAGACGCAGGGCGCACCTAGCGCGCCTCGGCTTTGCCGCGGCAACGGTGCACCCCCCGAATTCGCAGACATGGGCAACAGCATTGCCCACACCCCCGGCCCCGCTCACGCAAGCGGGACAGCGGTGCCTCCACGGCGAACGTTCAATTCCCGAAAAGGATGTCCCGGCCAACCTGCTCGATGCGGGTCTTGCCGCAGAAGGCCATCGACAGATCGAGCTCGTTGCGGATGATTTCCAGGGCGGCGCTGACGCCGCGCTCGCCCGCTGCACCGAGGCCGTAGAGCATGGCGCGTCCGATGTAGGTGCCCCTGGCGCCCATCGCCCAGGCCTTGAGAACATCCTGTCCCGAACGGATTCCGCCATCGAAGTGCACTTCGATGTCCGGTCCGACGGCCTGCACGATGGGCGGCAGTGCCGCCAGCGACGCGGGCGCGCCGTCGAGCTGGCGGCCGCCATGGTTGGAAACGATAAGGGCATCGGCGCCGGCGGCGACGGCATGCCGCGCATCCTCCACGTCCATGATGCCCTTGACGATGAGCTTGCCGCCCCACAGTTTCTTGATCCACTCGACGTCCTGCCACGACAGGCGCGGATCGTACTGATCCCGGGTCCACTCCACCAGCGAACCGATGTTGTCCACCCCTTTTGCATGCCCGATGACGTTGCCGAACTGCCGGTTGCTGGTGCCCAGCATGTTCCAGCACCAGCGCGGCTTGGTGGCCAGATTCACCAGGTTGCGCAGCGTGGGCTTCGGCGGCGCCGACAAGCCGTTCTTCTTGTCCTTGTGCCGCTGGCCGAAGACCTGCAGATCCATCGTGACCACAAGCGCCGAGCACCGGGCATCCTGCGCACGCCGGATCAGTGACGCGACGAACTCGCGATCGCGCATCACGTACAGCTGAAACCAGAACGGGTGGTAGTTGGTGGCCTGCGCGACAGCTTCGATCGAGCAGATGCTCATGGTCGACAGGGTAAATGGCACGCCCGCCTTCTTTGCGGCGCGTGCTGCATGGATCTCGCCGTCGGGGTGAATCATGCCCGTCAGCCCGGTCGGGGCGATCGCCACCGGCATGCTCACGGACTGGCCCACCATTCGCGTGGCGGTGCTGCGCTCGGTGATGTCCACCGCCACGCGCTGGCGAAACTCCAGGCGCCCGAATGCGGCTTCGTTTTCACGGTAGGTGTATTCGGTCCACGAGCCGGTGTCGACATAGTCATAGAACATGCGCGGCACGCGCCGCTGCGCAAGCTGGCGGAGATCTTCGATGCAGGTGAATTCGGTCATGAGGAGTGCGTGCAGCAACTGCACCGGAACGTCCGGGCGGCACTGCGCGAATGAAGAGATTGAACAACCGGCATGTCCATGCCCGATGGCTGGAACATGGCGAAGACTTGTAGATCGTCCGGATGCATCGGGCTCTTGTGCCGGGAACCGGCACTTCTCCCGTCCACATGCGGAAGCGGGGAGTTCCGCGCGCAAGCGCTCGAACTCCCCGGCTTCATCCGGATGCCCTGCTAAGGCTTGTAGTTCAGGTAGCCGTCCTGCATCACGATGTGGTCGGCAATGTACTTCGCGTCGTGCCACACCCCGTAGATGAAGGACGAAGCGCGGTTGACCAGGTTCGGCAGGCCGAGGAAGTAGATCCCGCTTTCCGCCGAAATGCCGCGCTTGTGGAACGGCATGCCGTTCTCGTCGAAGGCATCGACCTTGAGCCAGCTGTAGTCGAACTTGAAGCCGGTGGCCCAGAGAATGGTGGTGATGCCGGCGGCCGCCAGATCGACGCTCAGGATCGGCTGCGTCACGCACTGCGGATCGGACAGCAGTTCCCACGCTTCCGGCTCGGGCGGCAGGTCCAGGCAATGGCGCTCGATGTAGGCGTCGGCATCGCGCAGCACGTCAAAGTAGGCGCGATCGCCTTCCGCGATGTTCTCGGCCAGCCCCTCCTTGAAGCGCAGCACGCCGTCTTCATACGATTCCGTAATGCCCACGAGCTGGATGCCCATGTGCGCAAGACGCCGGAAATCCACGGTGCGCCCACCCTCGTAACCGCTCACGGCAAAGGCCACGTGCTGCTTCTTGGGCTTGATCTTGACCTCGTCCCACAGGCCCAGCGCGCCCAGCCACCAGCAGTAGTCGCGCCCGCGGTAGGAGCGCGGCGGACGGTAATGCTCGCCGACCGACAGATAGACTTCCCGGCCGGCCTTGCGCAGCTCTTCGGCAATCTGCGAACCCGAAGCCCCGGCGCCGACGACCAGAACCGCGCCTGGCTTGAGCTGATCCGGATTCTTGTAGGTCGACGAGTGCAGCTGCTCCACGGGCGCCGATGCCGGCACGATGGCGGGGAACGCCGGCACCTGGAACGGCCCCGTTGCAGCGACCACATTGGTGGCTTCGATTTCTCCTTCCGAAGTGATCACCTTGAAGCCGAACTTGCCTTCGAGCTTTTCCACCGACCTGACTTCCACCCCGGTGCGAATCGGCGCCTTGAGCATGCGTGCGTAGTCTTCGAAGTACTGGGCCATGCGCTCCTTCGGGGGAAACGTGCCCTGAGGGATATCCTCGAACTTCATGTTCGGGAAACGGTCATGCCACGCCGGACCGTTGGCAACCAGCGAGTCCCAGCGCTCCGAGCGCCAGCGTTCGGCGATCCGACCGCGCTCCAGCACCACATGCGGCACACCCATCTGCGCGAGATGTTCACTCATCGCCACGCCGGCCTGTCCGCCGCCTACCACTACCGTGTTGATTCTTTCCACTTTCATTTGATCTTCCTAAGGACAATCCATCCAGGTCTGCCTTGCCAAGGCATTCGCCTTGACCGCTGCTCGAAGACGCACAGCAATCGTGGAGAACGCTGTCATCGACAGCCCAAAGTTTCATGAATGGGACCACGCTTGGGAATCACGCTTTTCTGATGCCCCCCGTTGGAAAAAGCAAAGTGGCAGGCGCTTCGCACGCTCACCCTGCGCGTTTTCACTGCAATCCCTGTCGTGCCGTCTTCGCCAATGCGCGCTTTGTTTTTTCTGAAGCGTTGCCTCAAATTCCGCAAACAGTCATGGCGCGATGAATCGCTTATCGTTGGACGCAAGATGTGAGCAACACCCGAAGGTGTCGAGGGGCAGTAGCCCGCCGGCGCACCAGGCGCAAGGGTCGTTGCTGCACCTGTGTGTTCACCTTTACTTCGCCGTGAGAGATATGAGAAACGTCGCTACAGCTGCTGCTGCGCAGCGCTCCTCCATGCCCCTGCACCAGCACACCGAAATTGCGGTGAGCCTGGAAAATGTCGTCAAGAAGTACAACGACCAGACCGTGCTGCATGAGGTGTCCCTGAAGATTCGCGAAGGCGAGTTCCTGACCTTGCTGGGCCCTTCCGGCTGCGGCAAGACGACCCTGCTCAATCTCATCGCCGGCTTTGCCGAAGCCGATGGAGGTGAAATTTTCATCGGCGACGACCTGATCACAAGCGAGCCGCCGCATCTGCGCCAGATTGGGATCGTGTTCCAGAACTACGCGCTGTTCCCGCACATGACGGTGGAGCGCAACATCGGTTACGGACTGCGCATGCGCAAGGTGCCGAACGACGAGATCGATCGCCGTGTCAAGGAAGCCATGGCCATGGTCAAGCTCGATGGCCTGGGCCACCGCAAGCCGCGCGAACTGTCCGGCGGACAGCAGCAGCGCGTGGCACTGGCGCGCGCTTTGGTGATTCAGCCCAAGGTCCTGCTGCTCGATGAACCCTTCTCCGCGCTCGACAAGAGCCTGCGCGGTTCCATGCAGGTGGAGATCCGCGACATTCAGCGCAGACTGGGATTGACCACGGTTTTCGTCACGCACGACCAGGGCGAAGCCCTGGCCATGTCGGACCGGATTGCAGTGATGTCGGCCGGATCGATCCGCCAGATCGCCACGCCGTCGGAGCTTTACCGCAACCCGCAGGACCCGTTCGTGGCCGCGTTCCTGGGCGACGTCAACATCCTGCCGGGCTACTACCACGGACAAACTGCCGAAAAGGTACAGATCCGCATCGGCGCTTCGCTGCTGGACCTGCCCCGCTCGCGCCTGATCGGCGGCACCAACGACGGGCAGCGCCTGGATGTGTATCTGCGTCCGGAAAACATTCAGCTGCAGAGCCTGCACGCCACGTCGCAGCTCAGCGGCACGGTCACCAACCATGTCTTCCAGGGCGATCACATCATCACCTATGTCGACGTGAACATCCCGATGACCGAACCGCTGGTCGTGACCGTGCGCAGCCCCGGACTGAAGGCCATGGAACAGTGGCCGGTCGGCACCGTGGTCGGTCTGAGCTTCCCGTGCGATGGCGTCAGCGTATTCGCCCCGCAGAAATAAACCTCTTCGTCCGACGCTTGCCAGGGCATGCCGTGACCCGCATGCCCTGGCAAGCCTTCCGTTTTTCAGCCTTCTACGTATCCATGTCTTCTTTACCCTCAACGATGCTTGCCATCGTCGCCCGCGAAGCGGGCGGCCCTGAAGTCCTGCACCTGGCAGAACGCCCCGTCCCGACACCGGGGCCGGGCGAGGTGCTGCTCAAGGTGCTTGCCGCCGGCGTGAACCGCCCCGATGTGATGCAGCGCCAAGGCATCGCCACGCCGCCGCCCGGCGTGACCGACGTGCTGGGGCTGGAAGTCTGCGGCGAAGTGCTTGCCTGCGGCCTCGGCGTGGAAGACCGGTGGCTGGGCCAGCGCGTGATGAGCCTGGTGCCCGGCGGCGGCTATGCGCCGTGGTGCGTGGCGCGTCTGGCGCATTCGCTGCCCGTTCCTGCGTGGTTGAGCGATGCGCAAGCCGCCGCCTTGCCCGAAGGGCTGTTCACCGTCTGGCACAACCTGTTCGAACTCGGCCGGCTTGCCATGGGCGAGACCGTGCTGGTGCATGGCGGCGCGGGCGGCATCGGCACGCTGGCCATTCGCATGGCCCGCGCGGCGGGCGCAAGGGTCATCGCCACCGTCGGCGATACCACGCGCGCCGAAGCCCTGCGCGCATGGGGCGCGGATGCGGTCATCGGCTGGCGTGACGAGGATTTCGTCGCCGCCTGCCAGCGCCATACCCAGGGCCGCGGTGTCGATGTCGTACTCGATGTCGTCGGCGGCGACTACGTGCGCCGCAATCTGCAAACACTGGCAT
>JAEZHR010000361.1 GCA_023416415.1 Pseudomonadota bacterium | reverse complement strand
GTGCAGCAGCACAAGACCCCGGCCGTGCTGGTGCCGCACTCCGGCGGCATCTTTGCCGTTCAGGCGTTCAACGAGCGCTCGAACGTGCTGCTCCTGGCCTATACCAGCCTGCCGCAGACCACTGCGCGCGGCAACAAGCTGACGATCCGCATTCCTCCGGAATTCACCGGTTACATCGAGCCGTTCACCAAGCATGCGATGACGAAGTACGGCAAGAAAGTTGCAATTGCCAATGCCGATCACGACTATGCGAAAGCCTGGACCGCGGCCTTCAAGCCGGCATGGGAAAAGGCCGGTGGCGAAGTCGTGGCTGAAAATCCGATGTCCTACAACAAGGCAACCGACTTCTACTCGGGCGTTTCGCGCGTGATGCAGGCCAAGCCGGACGTGCTGTTCGTCGGCGGCGCTTCCGAGCCGACCGCACTTGTCGTCAAGCAGGCGCGCGAACTGGGCTTCAAGGGCGGCTTCATCATCATCGACCAGGCCAAGATGGACGAGATGGCGCGCGTGATCGGAGGCTACGAGCCGATCGAAGGTTCGATCGGCGTGCTGCCGGTGATCGACGATTCCCGCGAAACCACGAAGGAATGGGTGCAGCGTTTCAAGAAGGCCTATCCGGATCGCATCCCGAGCTCGGAAGTCTCGCTTAACTACACCGCCGTGCATGCCCTGGCCAAGGCGATGGAGCTGTCGGGCAGTGCTGACGATGCGACCAAGATCCGTGCCAAGATGAACGAGGCATATGCTGCGCTGTCGGACCAGTACAACCCGAACAACATCGATGGTGTCGATGAGAAGGGGGGCTCCACAGCCAACGTCTATGTCGCCAAGGTCGAAGGCGGCAAGGTCGTGCCGGTCTCGCTGCGTGACCTGATGAAGTAAACTCCGGTCGTTTCAATCCCGACAAGCCGGCGCATGCCGGCTTGTTTCATCTATGCCGGCCCGGCCAGGCCATCGCACGGCGTGCCCAATCCGGCCAACATGAACAATCGAATGGAACAACGTGCAAAAGCGGCGCTATGCCGCGAAATCAATCAGCCGGTGGTGGTGGAGGAGATCGTCGTCGAGCCGCCGCAGCGCGGCGAAGTAATGATCAAGCTCGCCGCCTGCGGCGTCTGTCACAGTGATCTTTCCGCCACCAATGGCACCATTCCCTTTCCGCCGCCGCTCGTCCTCGGGCACGAGGGTGCCGGACGCGTGGTGGCGGTGGGCGAGGGCGTGACCGAACTGAAGGTCGGAGATCATGTGCTCAGTTCCTTCGTCAGCATGTGCGGCAGATGCCGCTACTGCCAGACCGGCAGGCCTCAGTTGTGCGACCAGGCCGGCAAGGCCGCCTTCTCGCTGCCGGACGGCACGGTGCGCACGCGCGACCTGTCCGGCAATCGCCTCAACGTGTTTTCCGGCTGCGGCGTGATGGCCGAGTATGCGACCCTGCACGTGGATAACGTCGTCAAGGTCGATGCCGATGTGCCGCTGGACAAGGCGGCCCTGGTTGGCTGCGGCGTGATGACCGGCGTCGGCGCGGTCGTCAATACGGCGAAGGTCGATGCCGGGTCGATCACGGTCGTGTTCGGCTGCGGCGGCGTGGGCCTGAACGCCATCCAGGGCTGCGCCATCGCCGGTGCGCGCATGATCGTCGCCGTCGACACGGCCGATGCCAAGCTGGACATGGCGCGCCAGTTCGGCGCCACGCATGTGATCAACAGCCGCAATGAAGACAACGTCGTCAAGAGCATCCTGAAACTGACCGGCGGCGGTGCCGACTTTGCCTTCGAATGCGTGGGCCTCGGCGAGATTGCGGCGCAGGCCTACGGCGTGCTGCGCAAGGGGGGCACGGCGGTGGTGGTCGGCGTGGCCGGCCTGAAGGACATGACCTCGATTCGCACGGCCAGCCTGACCTTCGGCGAAAAGACGCTGACCGGCAGCTACTTCGGATCGGCGCGCCCGCGCGAGGACTTTCCGCGCCTGCTCGGCCTGTACGCGGCAGGGCGGCTCAAGCTCGATGAACTGATCACGCGCACCTACACGATCGACGAGGCGCCGCAGGCCTTTGCGGACATGCAGGCAGGGCGCAACGCGCGTGGCGTGATCGTGTTTGAATGAGCGTGTGCCCCGTCGAAGCCGGGGCACAGTGTCTTTGATGCACCATGGCGTTCCGGCGGGACGTCATGGGCGTCAGCCATCGCATTTCCGATTCCGAGGAGAATATTCGTGCACAACCGCGACACCCTTTACATCGACGGCAAATGGGTCCGCCCGTCCGGTCGCAATACGATCGAGGTCATCAGTGCTTCCACCGAAGACATCATGGGCCGTATTTCGGACGGTGACGAAGCGGATGCCGACGCAGCGGTGAACGCCGCACGGGCAGCGTTTGGCGCATGGAGCACGACCACGCCCGCGCAGCGGGCCGATTTCCTGCGCAAGATCCAGGCGGGACTGAAGGCGCGCAGTGAGGAGATGGCACAGATCATCGCCGGTGAGGTCGGCATGCCGTTGAAGCTGGCGTCGATGATCCAGGTGGGTTCGCCAATCGCCAACTTCGGCATCTACGCGAAGCTGGTCGAGTCCTTCGAGTGGGAAGAGACGACCGGCAATTCGCGCGTGCTGCGCGATCCGGTCGGCGTGGTTGTATGCATCACGCCCTGGAATTATCCGCTGCACCAGATCGCCGCCAAGGTCGCAGCCGCCTTCGCCGCCGGCTGCACGGTGGTGCTCAAGCCCTCGGAGGTGGCACCGCTCAATGCCTTCGTGCTGGCCGAAGTGATCGATGCTGCCGGTCTGCCGCGCGGCGTATTCAATCTGGTCACCGGCACCGGTCCCGGCATCGGCGAGGCCCTGGTGCGCCATCCGGGCGTGGACATGATTTCCTTCACCGGATCGACCCGCGCCGGCAAGCGCATCGCCGAGCTGGCAGCGTCCGACGTCAAGCGCGTGGCGCTGGAGCTGGGTGGCAAGTCGGCCTCAGTGGTCCTCGAAGACGCGGATCTGGCGGCGGCGGTCAAGGGCACGGTCAATGCCTGCTTCCTCAACAGCGGCCAGACCTGCTCGGCACACACGCGCCTGCTGGTGCCGGAGTCGCGCTACGAGGAAGCGGCGCGGCTGGCGGTGGAGGCGGCGTCGAAGTTCAGCGTCGGCGACCCGTTCGGCGGCAGTGCCAAGCTGGGGCCGTTGATTTCGGACGTGCAGCGCGAGCGCGTGCAGGGTTACATTCGCAAGGGCATCGAGGAAGGCGCCGAACTGCTGTGCGGCGGGCCGGATGCGCCGGCCGGACTGGAGAAGGGCTACTACGTGCAGCCTACCGTGTTCGGACGCGTCAAGCCGGGCAGCACGATCGAGCAGGAGGAGATCTTCGGGCCGGTGCTGTCCATCATCACCTACCGCGACGAAGACGAGGCGGTACGCATCGCCAATGGCACGCCCTACGGTCTTGCGGGAGCGGTGTGGGCCGGCAGTGACGAGCGCGCAGTGCAGGTGGCGCGCCGCCTGCGTACCGGCCAGGTCGACATCAATGGCGGCAGCTTCAATCTCGGCGCTCCTTTCGGCGGTTACAAGCAGTCCGGACGCGGGCGCGAAATGGGCAAGTACGGGCTGGAGGAATTCCTCGAATACAAGTCCCTGCAGTTTCGTCCGCAGGCCTGAGGGCCGCGCAGTATAATCGCCGCTTTTTTCGGACCCTTCGCATGCAACAGCCCACCCCGCCTGCCCGCATGACGCAGCGCTATCAGAATAAGCGCGATGCGATCCTGCACGCTGCGGCACAGCTGTTCAACCAGCACGGCCTGAAGGGCGCGACCCTGGCCGACGTGGCCAGCCGCGTCGGCCTGTCGACCAACAGCATCACCTACTACTATCGCAAGAAGGAAGACCTGGTCGTCGCCTGCCTGCTGAGCTCGATCGAACGGGTCAACGCGATCATCGAGCAGGCTGCGGAGCAGGGCGGGCCGCAAGAGCGCGTGCGCCGTTTCATTGCGTTGTTCTTCGACTGGCTGGCCCAGATCGAGCGTGGGCAGGCACCGGAAATGATGACCTTTCGCGACGTTCAGGTCCTCGGCAGCCCGCATGCGGAAACGGTATTTTCAGCCTACACCGACCTGTTCCGGCGCGCGCGCAGGCTGCTCTCGGGTGACGGGCCGTTGCCGAAGGATCGTGCCTCGCTCAATGCGCGCACTCACCTGCTGCTGACCCTGGGCGTGACCGCGCGGCGCTGGTGCGTGCGTTACGATCCGGACGATTATGCGTTTGTCGCGGCACAAATGGCCGATGTGCTCCTGGGAGGAATCGCGGGCGCGCAGGCGCGCTGGCAGGACACGGCACTTGACGCGCTTCTGTCGCAGGAGCGCCAGGCGGATGAATCGGCGCAGGACGCCTTTCTGCGCGCGGCCACGGCACTGATCAACGAACTCGGCTACCGCGGCGCGTCGGTTGAACGCATTTCGGCGCGCCTGAATGTCACCAAGGGCTCCTTCTACCACCACAACCCCGGCAAGGAAGAGTTGATCGCAGCCTGTTTCGAGCGCACCTTTTCCGTCACGCGCCGCATGCAGTCGGCTGCACGCGCGGCCCAGGGGACCGGCTGGGACAAGCTGTGCGCAGTGGCGCGCGGACTGGTGCGTTACCAGTTCTCGGTGCACGGCCCCTTGCTGCGCATGTCGGCCTGGAGCGAACTGCCGGACGACATGCGGGAGAACGCGCTGCGCACCATCAACCGTCTCGATCAGCGTTTCGTCGCCCTGCTGGCCGAAGGCATGCAGGATGGCTCGATCCGTGCGCTCGACCAGAACATCGCCGCAGCCCAGATCAGCGGCATGGTCAATGCCGCCGTGGTGCTCGATCGCTGGGTCCCGCAGGTGACCGCCGAGCACGCGGTCGCCTCGTTCGTGCGCCCGTTGTTTCTGGGCATACTGCGCGACTGATGCCGCGCCGACTGCGCGGCCGCGATCAAGCCTTTTCCTTCTCCTGCAGTGCGCGCCACTGCACCTTGCCGGTCGATGACTTGGGCAGTACGTCGACGAACTCGACGATGCGCGGACTCTTGTAGCTGGCCATGCTGTCGTGCGCCCAGGCGACGATCTCGTCTTCCGTAACCTTGCCGCGAAAGCCATCGCGCAGCACCACCACCGCCTTGACCGTTTCCCCGCGGCGCGGGTCGTAGGCCGCGATCACGCAAGCCTCCTGGATGGCCGGGTGCTGGTAGAGCAAGGCTTCGACCTCGGCCGGCCAGACCTTGTAGCCGGAGGCGTTGATCATGCGCTTCAAGCGATCGACCATGAAGAAGTAGCCGTCTTCGTCAATACGGCCGAGGTCGCCGGTGCGCAGGAAGCGCTTGCCGTCGATCTCGATGAAGATGTCGCGCGTGGCCTGCGGGTTGTTCCAGTAACCTTGCATTACATTGGGCCCGTGGGTGACGATCTCGCCGACTTCTCCGACCGGCAGCTCGCGGAAGTCGACCGGGTCGACCACGCGCGAATCCACGCCATAGATCGGAATGCCAAGACATTGCTTCTTGGGGCGGTCGGGCGGATTGATGTGGCTGGCGGCAATGGTCTCGGAGAGTCCGTAGCCTTCGACGAAGGGCAACCCCGTGATGTCCTTGAGCTTCTGGGCCAGCGCCTCCGGCATGGCTGCGCCACCGCCCCGGATGCCGCGCAGGCTGGAGAGGTCGTATTCGGACAGTTTCGGGTAGGCCAGCAGGTCGACCACCATGGTCGTGATCACCTGCAGGCTGGCGATCCGGTAGCGTTCGATGCACCGCGCGACCACTTCGCGGTCCCAGCGTGTGAGCAGCACGATGCTGCTGCCCAGAAAGATCGGCCCGTTCAGGGCGCCTTGCATGCCGGTGACGTGGAAGAATGGCAGCACCGCCAGCCCGATCGAATCCACGGTGGCATTGAACCATTGCATGGTGCCCACCGCATTGGCCATTGCCGAACGGTGGGTGTGCATGCAGCCCTTGGGGTTTCCGGTCGTGCCCGAGGTGTAGGGCATCACGCACAGGTCCTCGGGGCCGGCGAGTAGCGGACCGGGCGCGTGGTTCTGGCGCAGCATGTCGGACCAAAGCGTCACGCCCTGTGCCGAGATCGCCTTGCGCGGCGCGCTCACGATGTCGGGCAGGCGCAGATCGGTCGGGCGCTTGAGATAGTCGGAATAGGCCGCCACCAGCACATGGTCCAGACCCGGATCGGCATGCGGTTTCATCAGCGGGGCGATCTGCTCGAACAACTCCTGCGCGACGATGGCGCAGCTTGCGCCCGTGTCCTGCACGTAATGGCGCAGCTCGCCGGTCAGGTTCATCGGGTTGACCGGCACCACGACCGCATTCGCGCGCAGGATGCCATAGTAGGCGATGGCGAACTGCGGGCTGTTCTGCATGTACAGCAAGACGCGATCGCCGCGCTGCACCTTGCACACCTGCATCAGATACCCCGCCACTTTCTCGGCCTCGTCCCTGAACTCGGCGAAGCTGAGCGGCGTGTCGTAGTACAGGATGTAGGGCTTGTTCGGGTAGCGCTGGGCCGCAACTTCGGCATTGGTCCAGAGACTGGTCTCCGGCACGGTCAGGTGGTGTGACTGCTGGGCGGGCCAGAAGGCGAAATGGCGGTCGGACATGGCGGGGTCGATGGCTGGTGTCTAAGTTTCTCCGGCGAACCGGAGGCCTGGGCGCTTCTTGCCAGAGAGCAGAACCGAACTCGGGTCTGGCGCAGTGTCGATATCCGGTGGGTGCCGCTTCCGCGAGCGGGGCGTACATGGCCTGCGGAACGGCCATTGACCATGCACAAGTACTCCAACCCATTCGCGCGTCCATTTTCACGGGCATGAATGCTTGTATTGCAACGTTCTGCACAGTGAAATATGGTTCTGAATATATTCGAAGGATGCTAGCAGTCGGTTGCGCCCGTGTAAAGGTCGTGTACCCTGCATCCTCTCAGGAAAGCGTTGCCTGGTGCGATGCACATTGCGTGTTTCAACAAGGCGGCCGGCCGGCGTGAGCGAAGAAGCAGGATTTGCGGCTGAATTGTAATTTTGCAGTGCGGAACAATTGCACTGCATGTCGGGACAAGTGCTCGGACGCCTGGGGCAGGCATCTTCGTGAGCAAGGTGGAATACGGCAGCTTTCATTTTCGTTTGCCGGGTCGAGTTGCTGCCCACGTCACACACTTCGCTCCGTGCCAGCGTGACGCCCAAGGCACTGACCATTGGCGGCATCACTGCTTCCGACAAGGTTTACGATGCCACGACAGCCGCGACCAACACCGGCCTGATTGCGGGTGACGACCTCAAGGTCAAGGCAACCGGTATGTTCAGTGACAAGAACGCAGGCAATGGCAAGACTTGCTCGCCAGCAGCTACGCCAGCACCGATGCGGGCAACTACACGATTGCGGATCAGGCCATTACCACCGCAAGTATCAGTCGCGCCGAACTCAGGTGAGCGGTGTAAGGGGTTGAGGACAAGTCATTCGGCGGCACTGCCCTAGTCAGGTTGAGTGGCAATCCGATGGTGGTCTGACGTCGTGAATGTGGCAGGTCCCGGCACGGCTATGTATGTTTATCGATGCGCATGTCGGCTCGAACACGGCGGTCACAGTGAACGGCTTCACGCCAAGCGGCGCCGACGCGGGCAAGTACAACATCGTTCAGCCGACCGGCCTGACAGCCAGCATCCGGGCCAACGCCGCAGCTGCCCGCTCTGCGCTCGTCAGCGTGACACCTCCGTGCGCGCATTTGCGCGCCAATCCAGGGTTTGCCGGCAATGTGGAAGCGCGATAGCGCTTCGGCTTGCTCCATGCATGGGCGACGCTGGTGCGCGTGGCGGTCTTGAGCACCGCGCCCCGCACAAGCCGGTGATGGTGCTCCTCCTTCATTCAGCAGGCCGCCACTGTGATGGCACGCGTGCCGGCCATCGCACGCGCTTGCTGTCCATGCTGCGCCCTTCTCCGGTGACCCGGTCTTGTCGGACGCGAAATCTTCTCTCCAGCCTGGACGGTATCCGGCCCCGGTCCGCGCCGGCTGTGCCGTGCTTGATCTTTGCACACCTGCTGCTATAGTGCTGCACAGCGAAACTGAGTTCCGGTTTACAGAATGGTGGTGTCATGAGGTGATCCACACCCCAAAGACCCGCCGTCTTGCCACGAACACCTGCGCATGAACTGGCGAGCAAGTCTTGCCGTATGTCAAAGGAGATGCATGCCGCTTACGTGACGATGCGCAAGTCGCAAAGCCTCATACAGTTTCGCAGTTCAAAACAATACCGGCATAAGCCGAATCCCGGAGGAGACAGCATGTTTGCAAGACGCACGATGGCGGCGCTGGCCGCATGGACGCTGCTGGGTGTTGCCACGGCGGCGGAGGTCAGGATAGGGTCAGTGGTCGGCGTGACGGGAGCGAATGCCTCCACTGCAAGCGATGGCATACAGTTGGTGCAGGGCTATCTCGAAATGATCAACGACCGTGGCGGCATCCACGGCAACGTGCTCAAGCGCGTGCTCAAGGATGACCAGTACGATCCGCGCAAGACGGCGGCGCTGGTGGAGGAGGTGATCGTGCGCGACAAGGTGGTCGCACTGCTCAATGGCGTGGGCACTGCGAACACGATCGCCATCATGCGCTCCGGCGTGCTGAACCGGTACAAGGTTCCGCTGGTCGGCGTGTTCAGCGGCGCCGATGCGATCCGCGGGCCAGGATCGGAAATGATCTTTCATACCCGCCCGAGCTATACCGACGAAGTGATGAAGATTTCGCGGCTGGCGTCCACGCTGGGTCTCAAGCGTGTGGCCGTGCTTCATCAGGACGACAATTTCGGCGCCGGGATCAATGCGGCGCTCGAACGGGCGGCAGCCGAATACGGCTTCGAAATCATCAAGAAGGCGCCATACAAGGCGGATGAAAAGGACTTCAGCACCCATGCGCAGGCGATCATCGCCTCCCGGCCGCAGGCCATCTTCCTCATGGGTTTGCCGGAAGCCGTTTTCCGTTTCATGAGTGTCTACGACGCCCCGATGGGGGCAGCACAGATCTACACGCTGTCCTTCGTGCCGCCCAAGATGCTGGTCGATATCGTCGGCGTCAAACGTGCGCGCGGCGTGGGCATCACCCAGGTTGTGCCGAATCCGAACTCGGCTGCGCTCGGTCTGGCGCGTGAGTTCCAGGCCTTCCTGGCCTCGCCGTACGGCAAGGGCATCCAGTCCAACGCACTGAATTTCGAGGTGTTCCTGAATGTGCGGCTGGTGGTCGAGGCCATCCGCATGGCCGGGCCGAACCCGACACCGGAAAAGGTCACGCGGGCGCTGACCAACATGCAGGGTTACAGCCTGGCCGGTTTCCCGATCAATTTCGGCGAAACCAATCGGCGCGGCAGCAGCTATCTCGACATCGCGGTGATCGGCGGCAGCGGACGCCTGCACTACTGATCAGGGGCGCGATACCCAGGGATTGCCCGCAATGTAGAAGCGCAGCGGCGCTGCGGCCCATTGCGCGGCATAGGCGACTCCGATGCGCGGACGGATGGCGATCTCGAACGCTTCGTTGTCTGTCGGCGGGACGATGAAGAGTTCCTCGCCCAGCAGGTCCAGCCCGTTGTGGCGCAGGTCCAGGCCCATCGCGCGGCACAGGAGGCCGGGGCCGCGCGTGCTGCCCTCCACGTTCTCCAGCGGCTCGGCCGCGCGCAGCAGCACGGCCGCACCATGGCCGCGCGGCTCGGTCACCACGTTCATGCAGTGGTGCATGCCGTAGATCAGATAGACGTAGGCATGGCCGGGTTCGCCATACATCACGCGGGTGCGGGGCGTGATGCCTTTCGATGAATGCGAGGCCAGGTCATGCGCACCGACATAGGCTTCGACTTCGACGATACGCGCACGCCGCGTGAGATCACCCTGCCGGTGCACGAGGTGCATGCCCAGCAGCGCGCGCGCCACGTCTTCGGTGGCACGAGCATAGAAGCGGCGCGGCAGCGGGGCCGGCATCGAACGGGCTTCCTGCATGGGAGACGTTCAACCCGGCATTGTGACGGTGCGGTCGACGAAGCGACTCCGGTCGGCAAGCAGATCGGCAAACGCGGTGGGTGAAAGCGCCGAACTGAAATAGTAGCCCTGGATCTGGTCACAGCCGAAGCTGCGCAGACGGTCTAGCTGGGCCTGCGATTCAACGCCTTCGGCGACGACACGCAACTGCAGGCTGTGCGCGAGGTCGACGATGGCACGGGTGATGGAACTGTTGTGTTTCATGTCCGTGATGAAGGAACGGTCGATCTTGATCTTGTCGATCGGGAAGTGACGCAGCTGGGCGAGGCTGGAATAGCCGGTTCCGAAATCGTCGATGCTGATGCGCACGCCCATTTCGCGCAAGCGTCCCGTCAGGTTCGTGGTCTGCGGTGCGCGCCGCATGAGTGCGCTTTCGGTGATCTCCAGCTCCAGCAGATGCGGGGCCAGCCCGCTTTCTTCGAGCACGCTGCGCACCAGATCGGCGAAGCCTTTCTGCTGAAACTGGGTCGGAGATACGTTCACCGCAATCGGTACCGGATCGAGTCCCTGATCCTGCCATTGCCGACACTGCCGGCAGGCTTCGCGCAGCGCCCACTCTCCTACCCGGCTGATCAGGCCGCGCTCTTCCGCCACCGGGATGAACTCCGATGGCGCCATCAGTTCCCGCCCATCCTTGCACCAGCGCGCCAGGGCCTCGGCTCCCGCCAATCTTCCCGTCTGTGCATCGACCTGCGGTTGATACCACAGTGAAAGCAAATTCTCCTCGATGGCGTGACGCAGCCGGCGTTCGATGTCGGAGGTGCGCAGAATCTGCCGGTTCAGTTCGGGCGTGAAGAACTGGAAGTTGTTGCGTCCCAGGCTTTTGGCCTGGTAAAGCGCGGAATCGGCGTGGCGGATCAGTTCGTGCAGGTCGGTGGCATCTTCCGGGAAATTGGCAATGCCGATCGAGATGGTGCTGTGGATCGCGTTGCCAGCCACATCGAAGGGATGTGCTGCCGCAGCCAGAATTTTCTCGGCCACGGCCACCGCCTGCCCGGGCCTTTCCAGATCGGGCAGCACAATCAGGAATTCGTCTCCGCCGATGCGTGCCACCGTATCTTCGACCCGCACGCATTGCAGAAGGCGGGAGGCAATGCCGCGCAAAAGCTCGTCGCCGACCTGGTGTCCGAGCGAGTCGTTGATGTTCTTGAAGTTGTCCAGATCCATGAAGAGCAGGGCAACGCGCCTGCCGCTGCGGGCGGCCATCGACATGGCCTGCGCAAGCCGGTCCTGCAGCAGGGCACGATTGGGCAGGCCGGTCACGTTGTCGTAGTAGGCCAGCTCCTGAACCTTGCGCTCGGCTTCCTTGCGGCGCGTGATGTCGGTGGCGATGCAGTCGATGCGCAGCGCGTTTCCGTGCGTGTCGAGTTCGAGGCGCCCGCGTGCATGCAGCCAGCGCTGCTGGCCTGCGCGCGTGTGGACCCGCGTTTCGAAGTCGAACAGCGGCGCCTCGGGCGTCAGTGCGGCCAGAACCGACTCGCACATGGCGCGGTCATCCGGATGGGTGCAATCCAGCCACAGGCGCGGGTTGGCTTCGAATGCCTGCGGCGGATAGCCGAGCACCTCCTGAACCGCGCGGTTGACGTAGATCATGCGCGACAGGTCCGGTGCGAATGAGCAGACGATGTCCTGCAGCGCATTCAGGATCGCGTCGATGCGCTTGCGGCTTTCGCGCAGCTCCGCTTCGGTGGCGCGCCGTTCCGAAACATCCCGGAAAATGAACTGGATCAGCATGTTCTTGTCGCGACCGATCGCACGGGCGCTGGCTTCGAAGTTCAGGATGGTCCCGAGCTTGCCGCGTTGGCTCACTTCGAACCGCGCCTCGCCGATGTTGCGCAGGCGCTGGAGCGCTTGCGCGACGGTCGGTCGGCATTCCGGGAGGAACAGCATGTCGAGCGGCTGCCCGATCACGCTCTCGCGGTCGCGGCCGAGCAGTTGCAGCGTCTTTTCATTGACTTCGATCGTGCGTCCGTCGGACCCGGTGAGGATGATCATATCGTTCGCGTAGCGCGAGAGATAATCGAAACGCCTCTGCAATTGCGTCTTCTCGATCGCGGCCTGCAGGGCGCGCAGGCGCATCTCGCTTTCGCGCTTGCGTACCCACATTCCCAGCACGCTCCCGCCCAGCGCCAGCACGGAAATTGCGGCCAGGCCGATCATCCAGGCCAGGCGATGCAGATAGGTGCTCGAAGCCTCGCGGTCGATCATTTCGATCAGGAACCAGGGCGTGTCTTCGATACTGCGCACGGCAGCGTAGCGTTCCCCTTGCGGCAGGTTCAGTTCCAGGCTGATGCGTTCACGCGCGGCGGTGAGCAAGGCTTCGGGCGCGATCGGAAATTCTCCGAATCCGCTGTAATCCGTAGCATTGTCGCTGGCCGTGAGTGTCATGACCCGGCCATCGATGATTTCGGCCAGCCTGGCTTCAGTGTGCGTATTGATCTCAGGCGTGGCCCGGATGAAGGCATTGAGCTGCTCCCGCGCATCCACGCGCAAGAGCAGGACGAAGGGCGTGCCCTGCGTGCCCGGGTCGGCCAGCGGGTCGGTCAGCGGTGCGGCAATCTCCGCCACGCTGGCACCCTCGTTGCTGCCGTGGATGGTGGAAATGACCGGCGCGTTTTGCGCCAAGGCTCTTTGCATCGTTTCCTGAGCAATGCGGGAGAACGGGACGTCGGACTGCGCGCCTTGCGTCGAGAGATGGACACGACCTTCCGGATCGACAACGGCGACGTCCAGGTAGGCGTAGGCATTCTTGATCGCATGCAGCTGATTGAACAGGCTGTCGCGCGCGGTCCCGGGCGGACTGCCTTGCGCTACCCATTGCTGCATGTGTTCGCCCATCAAACGGCCGAAAGAGATAGCGCCCGCGTCCCCCAGCCGTTCATTGACCCACGACGAGATGGCGGATCCCTGGATGTCTGCGAGATGGTCTAGCGTTTGCCGAGTTTGCAATTCAACGCGATCGACCAGCCGTGAGTAGATCCCGTATCCGGCACCCAGCAGGATGACGAGCAGCAAGGCAAACGCCAGCAGGGCATCACGGAGATGACTCTGCCCGGCAGCGAGGCGGGCGATGAAGTTGTGGCGCATCGGCAATCGTAGCGGCGACGCCGACGGGGCGGCGTCTGGATATGACCGCCGCACCCGATTGCCGTTCAGCCATGTTGTCCGATGTTCCGCCTTCGTCAATGCCGCGCGGGACCGATCGGATTCGCCATTGCCGTCAGGTGAGGCCGAGCGCCACCTGCTCCAGATGATGGTCGGTGCTGCCGAACTGAATCTCGATGGCCATCAGGCGCTTGAAATAGTGGCTCACGTCCAGTTCGTCGGTCATGCCCATGCCACCGTGCAACTGTACTGCCTGCTGGCCGACGTAGCGGCAGGCCTGACCGACAACCACTTTGGCCGAGGACAGCGCGCGCGCGCGCGCGCTGCGATCGGGATCGGTACAGCGCACCGCAGCGAGGTAACTCATCGAGCGCGCCTGCTCGATATGCAGCAGCATGTCGGCCATGCGGTGCTGCAGCGCCTGGAACTTGCCGATGGGCTGGCCGAACTGCTTGCGGTTGCGCGTGTATTCGACGGTGGCGGCCATGATCTTGTCGAGCGCGCCGACCGCTTCGGCGCAGACGGCGGCCAGCCCGAAGTCGAGCACGTCTTCCAGCGCCTGACGCACATCGGAACGCGTGTCGAGCACGCAGGCGGAGCGCACCTGCACGTCGTCGAGCCAGATTTCGCAGGCTTGAACGCCGTCGACCGTGGAGAAGGCAAGCTTGCGCAAGCCTGCACGCTCGCGCGGCACGCAGAACACGGCGAATTCGTCGGAGTCTTCCAGCCGTGCGCTGACCAGCAGCAGGTCCGCGCTGGCGCCATGAGCGACCACGCTTTTGTGCCCGTTGAGCACGAAACCGCCTGCGGTTTTCTTTGCACGCGTCTGCAGCGCCATGCGGTCGAAGCGCGTGTGCGGTTCGTCGTGAGCGAGCGTGGCGATCAGCTCGCCGGCGGCCAGCGCCGGCATCCACTCGCTGCGCTGGTCGGGGCGGCCGAGCAGGGCGATGGCCCTGGTTGCCAGCACGGCGCTGGACAGGTAAGGCTCCAGCATCAGGCCTTCGCCGACGGCGGTCATGGCCAGCAGCGTGTCGATCGCGTTGCCGCCGAGGCCGCCGTCTTCCTCGGGCACATTCAGCGACAGCAGACCGATGTCGGCCAGCGTCTGCCATGCCTCGCGTGAAAAGCCTTCCGGCGAATCCTGACTGATGCGGCGTCGCGCCTCGAAGCCGTAGTCCTTGGCGATGAAGCGGCGGGCAGTGTCCAGCAGCATCTGCTGCTCTTCGGTGAAGGAGAAGTCCATGTTCAGAGTCCCAGGATCATTTGCGCGACGATGTTTTTCTGGATTTCGTTGGAGCCGCCGAAGATCGACAGCTTGCGCATGTTCAGGTAATGCGCGGCCAGCGAGGTGGCGTGCTCCGGGCCGACGAACTCGCCCTGGTAGCCGGCGGCCATGGCCTCGCGGCGCAGCTGCAGGCCGTAGGTGCCGCAGGCCTGCACCAGCAATTCCGTGATCGCCTGCTGGATCTCGGTGCCCTTGATCTTCAGGATGGATGCCTCGGGGCCGGGCGCGCGCTGCTGCGCCTCGGCGGACAGCACGCGCAGGTTGGTGATCTCCAGCGCGGTCAGATCGATCTCGATCTGGGCAAGGCGGGCAGAAAACAGCGGGTCCTTGATCAGCGGCTTGCCGTTCTTCGTCTCGCTGGCGGCAATGCGCTTCAAGCGCTTGAGTTCGCGCTTGGCGATGCCGATGCCGGCGATGTTGGTACGCTCGTGTCCGAGCAGGAACTTGGCATAGGTCCAGCCGGCGTTTTCCTCGCCGATGCGATTCTCGACCGGCACGCGCACGTTCTCCAGCCACACTTCGTTGACTTCATGCGCGCCGTCGAGCGTGATGATGGGGCGCACCGTCACGCCCGGCGTCTTCATGTCGATCAGCAGGAAGGAAATGCCGCGCTGCGGCTTGGCTTCGGGATCGGTGCGCACCAGGCAGAACATCCAGTCCGCGTATTGGCCGAGCGTAGTCCAGGTCTTCTGGCCGTTGACGACGTAGTGGTCGCCTTCCAGCACGGCTCGCGTCTTGACGGAAGCGAGATCGGAACCGGCGCCGGGTTCGGAATAGCCCTGGCACCACCATTCGTCGGCCGCCAGAATCGGCGGGAGGAAGCGCTGCTGCTGGGCCGGCGAGCCGTAGCGCATGATCACCGGAGCAACCATCTTCAGACCGAAAGCGATCGCACGCGGTGCGCCGGCGGCCGCGCATTCCTCGTCGAAGTTGTACTGCTGCGTGGCGTTCCATCCGCAACCGCCGAATTCTTTCGGCCAGGAGAATCCGCCCCAGCCGTGCGCATGCAGGATCTTCTGCCAGCGGATGTAGTCCTCGCTCTTCATAATCAGGCCGTTGTGCACCTTGCGGCTGATGTCCTCGGGCAGATTGCGGGCGACGAATTCCCGCACCTCCTGGCGAAAGGCGATCTCGTCGGGGGAAAAGTTCAGGTCCATGGTTATCGCTTCCTTTGTCCGTTTTCCGTGCTACTGCGTGCGTTCCAGCACCACGGCCAGTCCCTGGCCGACGCCGATGCACAGGCTGACCACCGCGTAGCGCCCGATGCGCCGTGCCAGCACGCGGCTGGCGGACAGCGCCAGGCGGGCGCCCGATGCGCCGAGCGGATGGCCGACGGCGATCGCGCCGCCATTCGGGTTCACGCGGCTGTCCTTGAAATCGATCTCCAGCAGCTTCAGGCAGCCGAGCACCTGGGTGGCAAAGGCCTCGTTGATCTCGATGATGTCCATGTCGGACAGCGACAGGTTGGCGCGGGCGAGGGCTTTGCGGATCGCGTACACGGGGCCCAGGCCCATCACGCGCGGCTCGACCCCGGCGACCGCCGCCGAGAGAATGCGCGTCATCGGTGCCCGACCGGCACGCTCGCCCGCGGCACGGCTGCCGATCAGCAGGGCGGCCGCGCCATCGTTGATGCCCGAAGCATTGCCGGCGGTGACCACGCCGCCCTCGAACAGAGGGTTGAGCTTTTGCAGCGTCTCCAGGCGGGTTTCGGGACGTGGATGCTCGTCCTGGCTGACCA
>JAEZHR010000338.1 GCA_023416415.1 Pseudomonadota bacterium | reverse complement strand
CTGCCCGCCCGCAAAACAGCAAATTCTAACGTATTGCATGCTCCCTACCGACAAACTCCTGAACCCGGGCCTGAGCAGTACGCTGCTGTTCGGGGCGTCACGCAAGACGCGCATCATATCCCTGTCGGCACTCTTTCTTGCCGCCTGCGCCTTCGGCGCAGCAGGCGTCGCGCCGATGGCACCGGATCCTGCGGACCTGCCGATACGCGCCATCGCCGAAAGTCTCGCAATCCCCGACCTGACCGAGCAGGTTGCCCGTCTGCAGGCCAGCGAACAGACATATCTGCGTGTTGAGCGTGTACGCTCGGGTGACACTCTGGCCACCCTGCTGAGCCGCCTTGGCGTCGATGACAGCGGCGCTACCGCCTTCATCAAAAATGATCGCGTCGCCTACAACCTGATGAAGCTGCGTCCCGGCCGGCGCGTGCAGGCCGAAACAACGTCCGACGGCCGCCTGCAACGCCTGACCGCGGTCTACTTCAGCGATGAGGGCGAGCCACGCAATCTCGTGATTTCACGCGAGGGCGAGCAGTTCACAGCAGCAGAAGTGACGGCGGAACTGGAGCGCCGCATCGAGATGCACTCCGGCGAAATCCGCTCCTCGCTGTTCGCGGCAACCGATGCCGCCAGCATCCCGGATCGCGTCACGATGCAAATCGTCGACATGTTCTCGACCAGCATCGACTTCGCCTCCGATCTACGGCGCGGTGACCGTTTCACGGTGATTTATGAAACGCTGTGGCAGGACGGTGAATTCGTACGCCCCGGCCGGGTGCTGGCTGGTGAGTTTTTCAATGCCGGCAAGCATCATCAATCGATTTGGTTCGATGAAGCCGACGGCAAGGGAGGCTACTACACGCCCGACGGCAAGTCGCTGAAGAAAGCCTTCCTGAAGTCGCCCCTGACATTCTCACGCATTTCCTCGGGATTCTCGATGCGCGTGCATCCGATCTCTGGCAAGTGGAAGCGCCATCAGGGCGTAGATTTCGCAGCACCGACCGGCACACCGATTCGTGCCGCCGCCGATGGCACCATCGACTTCATCGGCCGCCATGGCGGCTATGGCAACTTCATCGAGATCCGGCACTGGAACAACATCACCACGGCCTACGCGCACCTGCACGGTTTTGCCAAGGGTCTGCGCAAGGGCGCCAAGGTGAGCCAGGGCGAAGTCATCGGCTACGTCGGCACCACGGGATGGTCGACCGGACCGCACCTGCACTATGAATTCCGTGTCAACAAAGTGCCCCGCGATCCAATGTCGATCGACATCCCGAATACGCAGGCGCTCGCGGGGGCAGAGCTCAAGCGATTCCAGACGGTCGCCGCCGAGATGAATCATCGCTTCGCTCTGCTCAATCCGGCAGATGAAGGCATCAAGGTTGCAGCAGCCAAATAGCTGCGAAGCCCATCCCAACCGTAGCGCGGCATGACTCGCTCCTCACTCCTGATCGGATTGATGTCAGGCACCAGCATGGATGGTGTCGATGCAGTGCTCGCCGCATTTGAGGAGCGCGTTCCCGACCTGCACGTGCGCACGCTCGCATCAATCCACCTTCCATTTCCCGCCGAGCTGCTGGCTCAACTGCATGCGCTGCAGGCAGCTGGTGACAATGAGTTGCATCGAGAGGCGCTCGCAGCCAACGCGCTTGGCCGGTTATATGCGGATGCCGTCGCTGCCGTACTGGAACGAGCCGGAGTGGAAAGCCGCGCGGTACGCGCCATTGGCGCCCATGGCCAGACAATTCGCCACCGACCGGAGCACGGCTACACCCGCCAGATCGGCAATCCGGCACTCGTAGCCGAACTAACCGGCATTGACGTGATCGCCGACCTGCGCAGCCGCGACATCGCCGCCGGCGGGCAGGGTGCACCACTGGTTCCGGCGTTTCACCAGGCCATTTTCGGCAAGCCGGGCGAGACGCGCGTTGTCGCCAATATCGGCGGTATCGCAAATATCAGCGTATTGCATGCGGATGGCCGCGTGACCGGCTTCGATACCGGTCCAGGCAATGTCCTGCTCGACACCTGGTGCATGCGCCACCTGAGCCAGCCGTTCGACACAAACGGAACGTGGTCTGCAAGCGGCCGAGTTGTGCCCGAACTGCTTCAAGGGCTCTTGCGCGAACCCTACCTGCAACTTCCACCACCGAAAAGTACCGGTCGTGACCTGTTTCACACCGGCTGGCTGGATCGTCATCTTGCCGTATTTGCAAACGTAGCTCCTGCGGATGTGCAGGCAACGCTTGCCGCATTTACTGCACAAACCCTGGCTACGGCAATCGCCCGTCACGCACTCGATGCGCAAGGTGTATACGTATGCGGCGGCGGCGCATACAACGGTCATCTCATGCACGAATTGGCGCGCCAGCTTCAGAGCCACGGCCTGGCCACTGCGCTTCAGACCACAGAAGCACTGGGCGCCGCCCCGAATCAGGTCGAGGCGCTCGCCTTTGCCTGGCTGGCCCTGCGCCATCTCGAACGCCAGCCGGGCAACATCGCATCAGTCACTGGCGCACAAGGCCCGCGCATCTTGGGTGCCCACTATCCGGCCTAATCTTGCCGGCGCAGGGGCGAAGGAAGGTACAGCCGTAAACGAAAAAAGCGCAGCAGCTGCGCTTTTTCCCTGGAGGAAGATCCGATCAGGCAGAGAACGACGATCCGCAACCGCAAGTCGTGGTGGCATTCGGGTTCTTGATCACGAACTGCGCGCCTTCGATATCGTCCTTGTAGTCGATCTCCGCGCCAACCAAATACTGGTAGCTCATGGAGTCGATCAGCAACTGGACGCCGTTCTTGGTCATCGTCGTATCGTCTTCGTTGACGATTTCGTCAAACGTGAAGCCGTACTGGAAGCCGGAACAACCTCCACCCTGCACGAACACGCGCAGCTTCAGATCCGGGTTGCCCTCCTCCTCGATCAGCTGTGCAACCTTGGCGGCGGCACTGTCCGAGAAAACGATCGGATCGGGCATTTCGGTAACAGCATTCATCTGGAGCTCCTGGGAAGCAAAACTCAATGCTCCATTATAGTCGCACGACGTTTTTCACGTATTGGACAACGCAAGCTTGAGCACCGGCTCCCCCGATTGATCGTGCGCCAACTTGCCTGCTACCAATGCACCTCCGTGCATCTCAAGCGCCTTGTAGAACACGTCCCCAGTTATGCGGGCACGCGGCTGCAATTCCAGCAGCTCGGTCGAATGCACCGGGCCGACAATTTCACCGTTGACGACCACATGCGCAGCGCGCACCTCGCCTTCAACCCTGGCATGCTCGGAGATCACCAGCATGCTTGGCTCCTCCACGTCGGCAATGACATTACCCTTCACGTGGCCATCGATTCGCAAGCCCCCCTTGAAATGGACATTGCCCTCGATATTGGTGCAGATGCCAATCAGGCTGTCGATGGTGCTCTTGCTCTTGCGGCCTAGCATGATGTGCCCTCCTCTACAAATTTACCGACGTTTGCGTGCGCACCTGCCCATTGTCGAGCACGCGCGCGGACACCGCGGTTGCGCTCACGCCTTCCGGCAAAGTGAGCACCCCTTCCAGGCGCTGATAATGACGGAAGCCCAGCTTGAAACGGCCGGGCTCCTTGGCACCTTCTTCGGGGAAAACCATCATAGCACTCTTGCCGTCTTGCACTATGGAAATAACGAGCTGTAACACTCCCGTGAAGTGCTCCCCCTTGCCACCCTGCATCACCAGCACACGATAGCGCAACTGATCCGGTGCAACTTGATCGATCTTCAGACGGCGAATGGCAATTCCTTGTTGCCCGGACGTATATGGCAGCAGACTGTCAAAGAAAGCCAGGTCTTCCTTCAGGTGGGCATTTTCCGCCTCCAGCGCCTTGACCTGACTGGCCAGCTGGCGCTGCGCTGCACGTTCGATATTCAGCTCGCTCTCGGCGGCATTGGCAGATGCGGATAGGCGGTCGCGTTCGGCAGTCAGGCGCTCCACCTCATCCCGGTAGTCGATGAGCTGACGCCGTGCATCCTTGAGGTCGACGCCGGCGAACGCCCGGCTCTGTTCGAACAACAAGATTCCGCCTGCCGCACTGAACAGCATCAGACAGGCAACAACGGCGATTCGCTTCGGTCTGGACCACGGATTTGCAATCGTCACGCGCACGGGTACCGTGCTGGGGCGACGCTTGAACTTGAGCTTCGATGCACCACTACGGAGGGAATTTGACGACATGAACTGCAAAGATTGGCCTAGGGTAATACCGGAATGTGCATCAATCCCGTCGTTTCATCAATACCAAAGAGGATATTCATGCACTGCACACCCTGCCCTGCCGCTCCCTTGACGAGATTGTCCTCGACCACCAGGATCACCAACAGATCGCCGCCTTCCGGCCGGTGGACGGCGATGCGCAACTTGTTCGACGCGCGCACGGAGCGCGTCTCCGGATGACTTCCCGACGGCATGACGTCCACGAAGGGTTCGTTCTTGAAATGGCTCTCGAACAAGGCCTGGAAGTCGATACCTCGGGCCTCCGGCAAGATGCTCGCATACAGCGTCGAATGTATGCCGCGAATCATCGGCACCAAATGCGGTACGAAAGTCAGCCCAACCGGCCGTTGCGCAATCGCCTGCAAACCTTGCCGGGTCTCCGGCAAATGGCGATGCCCCTTCACCCCGTAGGCCTTGAAGTTGTCCGCGGCTTCAGCGAGCAGGGTATGCACCTCGGCCTTGCGTCCCGCACCCGACACGCCCGATTTGCAATCTGCAATCAGCGCCCGCTCGTTGACCAGCGGTTTGTCCTGCGCAAGCAGCGGTGCAAAACCGAGTTGCATGGAAGTCGGATAGCAACCGGGCAGGCCGATTACGCGTGCCGTACGGATCGCCTCCCGGTTCACCTCGGGCAGACCATAAACGGCTTCAGCCAGGATATCCGGACACGCATGCGGCATGCCGTACCATTTTTCAAACTCGGCAACGTCCTTCAGCCGGAAGTCAGCTGCCAAATCGATGATCTTCACGCCAGCCGCCAGCAGTTCCCGCGCCTGCGCCATTGCCACTCCGTGGGGCGTTGCAAAGAAGACGACGTCGCATTCCGTCAGATTCGCCTTGTCAGGAGAGGAGAAGGCCAACGA
>JAEZHR010000256.1 GCA_023416415.1 Pseudomonadota bacterium | reverse complement strand
GCCATCAGGCCGGCACCCGTTGCACCCAGCGGGTGGCCGTGCGCGATGGCCCCGCCCCAGGGATTGACGATCGCCATGTCCGGCTCCAGTTCGCGCGCCCACGAAAGCACGACGCTGGCGAACGCTTCGTTGATCTCGATCCAGTGCAGGTCGCGAATCGACAGGCCGGCCTTCTCCAGCACCTTCTTCGTGGCCGGGATCACTCCGGTCAGTTGCATGACCGGATCCGAGCCGACCACGGTACGTGCCAGAAAGCGCGCGCGGGGACGATAACCGTCTGCGTCCGCAACCGAACGCTCGGCCACCAGCACTGCCGCCGCACCGTCCGCTACCTGACTGGCATTGGCCGCCGTCACTCTCCCCTCGCCCACCGGCCGGAACACCGGCGCCATCGATGCCATCCTGGCATCGTCGATCACGGAGCGGATGCCTTCGTCACGCAAGGTGCCGTTCTCGTTGCCGAGGATCTCGGTGTTGCGGCCTGCGTCGGCGGCCTGCGCCGCGCGGCGGTGACTTTCCTTCGAATACGCGTCCAGCTCCTTGCGCGAGATGTCCCAGCGATCAGCAATGCGTTCGGCACTTTCGACCTGGTGGATCAACGGATAGCGATTGAGCAGGGCAGGGTTGAGAATGTCAAAGCCGGTGAATTCATGCCTGCCGAGCGTGATGTCCGAAAACATCGGCACGCGCGTCATGCTTTCCACGCCTCCCGCGATGACATAGTCGGCATCGCCGGCCGCCACCGCCTGGGCAGCGAAATGGATGGCCTGCTGGCTGGAGCCGCACATGCGGTTGAGCGAAGTGCCGGGCACGGTTGCCGGCAAGCCTGCCAGCAATGCGGCGATGCGTCCCACGTTGGCGCCCTGCTCACCGGCCTGGCTCACGCAGCCGGCAATGACGTCTTCGATGCGCGCCGCCGGGACGCCGGTGCGCGCCAGCAGGCCCGTGATGGCCGTGGCCAGCAGGCTGTCCGGGCGAGTATCGCTGTGAATGCCTTTGCGCCGCCCGAACGGGGTGCGCACGGCGTCGATGATGACGGCGTCCTTCATGTCGTTTCCTGTGTTGTCGCTTTGCGCTCAGCCGCCGCGAAAGTGCGGCGCGCGCTTCTCGAAGAAGGCGTTCACGCCTTCGGCAAAATCCTGCGTGGACGCGCATGCGGCGAAACCGGCGGCTTCGGCATCGAGCTGCTCGGCGAGGCTGCGATTGATCGATGTCCGCAGCAACTGTTTGGTCTGCCCCAGCGCATAGGTCGGGCCGGCCGCCAACCGTTGTGCCAGCTCCATCGTCGCCGTCTCCAACGCTTCCGGCGCGACCACCTGGTTGACGAGGCCCAGTTCCATGGCCTGCTGCGCATCCAGCCGCTGCCCGGTCAGGAGCAGCTCAAGCGCCTTGCGCATGCCAACCACGCGTGGAAGCGTCCAGGTCAGCGAACCATCCGGGCTGGTGCCGATGGCGCCATAGGCGGGCGTGAAGCTCGTATTGCTGGCGGCGATTGCGAGGTCACAGGCCAGCGCAATGCTGAGTCCGGCGCCGGCCACCGCACCGTGAAGACTGGCAATGACCGGTTGCGGTAGCGCGGCAAGTTCCAGCATCGCCTCGTGCAGGGGCGCAATAATGCGTCTTGCGGTGTCGGCAGCGCCGGGAAGATCGGCATGGAAGCGTCCGAGGTCGCCGCCGGCCAGGAAGGCGCGCCCTTCGCCGCTCAGTACGACCACCCGCAGATCCGTGCGCTGCGCGAGAGCGCGGCATGCCGCCAGGAAGGCGCGGGCCATGTCTTCATCCGCTGCGTTGAGTGCATCCGGACGATTGAAGCGCAACCGCGCAATCCCGCCCTCGAACTCGAGCAGCACCGGTTCGCCGGAATTCGCAACGCCGACGTGTTCAGCCGGCATACAGTGCCTCGATCTCTGCGGCATAGGCTTTGTAGATGCTGGAACGCCGCACCTTCATCGTGGCCGTCACCTCGCCGTCGTCGTGGTCCAGCTCCTTGGTCAGCAGGTGGAAGCGACGTATGTGGGCGACCTGAGCCAGTTGGCCATTGGCACGGTCGATCTCGGCCGCCACCAGCTCGCGCACTTGCGGAAGTTCCACCAGCGAGCGGAAGTGGGTGAACGGCAGACGCCGCGACTCGGCCCACTTGCCCACGACTTCGTAGTCGATCTGGACCAGCGCCGCGACGAACTTGCGCGCCTCCGCAATCACGATGCATTCCTTGATGTAGTGGCTGCCCTTGACCGCGTTCTCGATTTCGGAGGGCGTGAGGTTCTTGCCGCCGGCGGTGATCATGATGTCTTTCAGGCGATCGACGATACGGATGCAGCCGTCCTCGATGCGCACCGCGTCGCCGGTATGCAGCCAGCCGTCGCGTATGGTGCGCGCCGTTTCTTCGGGATTCTTGTAGTAGCCGCAGAACACCATGCCGCCGCGCACCAGCAGTTCATCGTTCTCTCCGACTTTTGCCTCCACGCCCACGGTCGGCTCGCCGACATTGCCGATGCGTACCCGATCGAGCCGGTGACCGGTGATCATGCCGGTGGATTCAGTCAGACCGTAGACCTCGATCAGCGGAATGCCAATGGTGCGGAAGAAGCGCACGGTCTCGGGCGGAATCGGGGCGGCTCCCGTGAGCGCCACGCGCGTGCGGCGCAGTCCGATGAAGTTCTGCAGCGCCCGGAACAGCAGCCAGTAGCACGCATAGAAGCGCAGGCTTTCGGAAATGCCGCGCTGCTGCGGGCTTTTCTCCGCAAACGGCCTGCACGCAGCAAGCGCCCGCTCGTACATCCAGCGCCGCAGCCGTCCGGTTTCCTGCATCTTGACCATGATGGACGCCTGCATCTTTTCCCAGATGCGCGGCACGCCAAGGAACATGGTCGGGGCCAGTTCGCGCAAGTCTTCCTGCACGGTGCGGATCGATTCCCCGAAATTGACCTGGGAACCGATGGTGATCGGCACGAAGGTCGTCAGCATCTGCTCGGCCACATGGCACAGCGGCAGGTAGGACAGATGCGTGGTCGAAGCATCCATATGGCAGCGCTCGACGATGCCGGGTACAACGGCGGCCATGTTGGCGTAGCTGATCATCGCGCCCTTCGGCTTGCCGGTGGAGCCGGATGTATAGATCATCAGTCCGATGTCGTCCGGCGTCTGCTGCGCCAGCGTTTCCTCGATGATGCCGCCATACGGGGTCATCGCGTCGGCACCGAGCGCTTCGACCTCGGCAAACGTGACGAGGCGAGCCCGTTGAGCATCCGAATAGCTGCGCAGCCCCTTGGTTTCGATGACGATGATCTTCAACAGACGCGGCAGCTGATCGATGACCTCCAGCACCTTGTCGGTCTGCTCCTGGTCTTCGCAAACAATGAGGTCCACGTCTGCGTGCGCAAGCACATAGGCCACTTCCGATGCCGGACTGGTCGGATACACGCCGACCGTCACCAGATCCACGAGTCCGCCACCCATCTGGGCCAGTACCCATTCGATGCGGTTTTCGGAGATGATCGCCACGTGCCCCTTGGCAGGGGCGCCGAGCATGCGCAGGCCGAGGCCGAAATGCGCGGCCCGCGCGTAATACTGCGACCACGTGCAGGGTTTCCAGATGCCGAAATCCTTCTGGCGGATCGCCACGCGGTCCGGCTGCGTCCTGGCCTGTTCGCGCAGCAATTGCGGCAAGGTCTTCACAGCGGAAGCGGCATCGTTCCCGGACGACCTTGCATCTGCGTGATTCGCATTCGCCGCAGCGGGCATTTCCTTGAGTACGGCAGTCATGACAGCCACCTCTTGCGGCGCTTGTAGTGTTTGATCTCGCGGAAGCTCTTGGCTTCGCCGGCGCCGCCCATGCCGAGATAGAACTCGCGCACGTCCGGGTCGGAAGCCAGTTTTTCCGCCGAGCCGTCGATGACGACCTTGCCGTTTTCCATGATGTAGCCGGAATGGGCGACGGCAAGCGCCACCGACGCGTTCTGTTCGACCAGCAGGATCGAGATGTTCTGTTCGGCGTTGATGCGCGCAATGATGGTGAAGATGTTCTCCACCAGCAACGGCGACAGGCCGAGCGAAGGTTCGTCCATCAGGATCAGCTTGGGCTTGGCCAGCAGCGCGCGGCCGATGGCCAGCATTTGCTGCTCGCCGCCGGAAAGATAGCCCGCCAGCCCCTTGCGCCGCTCGAACAGGCGGGGGAAATAGTCGTACACCATGTCGAAATCCGGCTTGCCGCCACCGCGCCCCTGCAGCGCGTAGGTGGCCGCAACCAGGTTTTCCTCGACGGTCAGATCCTCGAAAACGTGCCGACCTTCCATCACGTGACACATGCCGGCATGAACCAGACTTTGCGGGGCAAGTCGGCCGGTATCCTTGCCATCGAAGCGGATCTGCCCGGACGGCATGTCGCCGTTCTCCAGCGACAGCAGGCCGGACACTGCCTTCAAGGTGGTCGATTTCCCTGCCCCGTTGCTGCCGAGCAGCGCGACGATCTGGCCGCGCGGCACCGACAGCGACAGGCCCCGCAACACCTGCACCGCCTTGTTGTAGACGACCTCGATGTTGTTGATCTCGAGGATATTTTCGTTGGGGGCCATGTCGCCTCTTACTTGTCCAGAACGATCCAGTCGGAAGCCGGGACCATCTGACCCTTCTTCACGTCGGCCCGATAGATGCGACCCACAGGAATCGAGTTGCCCTTGATCGTGACCGGCACGCCGATGATGCCGCCGGTGTCGAAGTCCTTGATCGTGTTCAGCGCAGCCTTCAGGTTCTGACCGGTGAGCTCCTTGCCCGCCTCCAGCGTGCGCTTGGCGGCTTCGGTGAACAGCATCGCGGCCAGGAAGCCCTGCATGTAGGCGTTGCTCTGGTACTCGGGACGCATCTTGCGGATGCGTTCGAGCATCGGCGCGTTGTCGGCCTGCTCGTAGTAGTAGCGGAACGGCATCACGCCCATGAAGCCGTCGGCGGCTTCGCCCATCTTCATGACGGTCGAATTGTCCATGGTCCAGAAGGTGCCCATGAACTTGCTGGTCATGCCGGTCGACTGGGCCTGCTGCACGAACTCCGGAATCGGAGCCAGCACGTAGCCGTGGAAGATCGTGTAGTCAGGACGTGCGCGGCGCAGCTTGATCACCTCGGTGGACACGTCCACGCTGCCCGGCGGCGTCATCAGCTCGATCGCCACCTTCAGCCCCAGCCTTTCCGCCAGCTTCTTCGACGGCTCGATCGGATCGCGCCCGAACTCGGTGTCGGAGAACACGAAGGCCACGCGCGCGCCCGGCTTTTCCTTGGCGATGTGATTCAGCAGAATGCCGAACATTTCGGTGTAGTCGGGCCCGACCAGGAACTGGTTCGGATACTTTTTCGGATCGTTGAGCTCGGTGGCGAACGAAGCACCCGTCATCATGATCGAGCCCATGCGGTCAAGCTCGGGGTTGATGGTCTTGGAGAACCCGGTGGAATCGCCGTAGTAGAGGTTGACCTTGTTCTGACTGGTGATCTTCTTGAACGCGGCCACCGAGACGTCGACCTTGTAGGCCGTATCTTCGGGCACGTAGCGCAGCTTGCGGCCCTTGATACCGCCCTGGTCGTTGACGATCTTCACGTAGTCGGTAATGCCGGCGTGGATGCCGATGCCCGCGAATGCGAACACGCCGGTCATCGGGATCGAGCCGCCGATGACGATGTCTTCCGCCTGCGCCGATGCAGCCGGTGCCGCCGCAATGGCTGCAGCGCCGGCAAAGGCGGCAAGCAGGCCTTTCAACTTGGGAACGCGCATTTCAGTCTCCTTTTGTATTGGACTTGGACGCCCTTAGGTCCTGAAGGGCCACAGGTGAAAGAATCGACGGACACGGCGCCACATCTCCGCCAGGCCCAGCGGTTCGAAAACAAGGAAGCCGACGATCAGCGCGCCGAACACGACGATACGCACCGGCGAAAGAATCAGCGCCGCGCTTTCGCCCAGCGGAAGCCAGCTCACGATCAGTTTCAGCAGCTCGGGCACCAGGGTCATGAAGATGGCGCCGAGAATGCCGCCGAGGATCGTGCCCATGCCACCGACGATGATGGCGGCCAGGAAGAAGATCGACATCAGCAACGGAAAGCTTTCCGGCGTCACCACCCGGAAGAAGTACATCCACATGCCGCCGGCCACCCCCGCATAGAAGGACGACAGTGCGAACGACAGCAGCTTGTAGCGCAGCAGCGGAATGCCGAGCACTTCGGCTGAAATGTCGCGGTCGCGGATCGCGATGAAGGCGCGCCCGATACGGGTGCGGAACAGGTTGGCCGCGCCGGCGATCATCAGGATCGTCACCGGCATGATGAGCCAGTAGATCTTGAAGTTGGTGTCCAGCGAAATGCCGAAAATGCGCGCCGGTTGCACCGAGAGGCCTGCGCTGGCGCCGGTGAGCGACCAGTTGGCAAACACCGTGTGCAGGATGAAGGAGGCTGCAATCGTGGAAATCGCCAGATACAGGCCCTTGACCCGCAACGACGGAATGCCGACCGCGATTCCGCCCAGCATGGCAACGAGTCCGCCTGCGAGCAGGTTCAGCAGCATCGGCGTCCCCAGGCGCGTCTCCAGGACGGCCACGGTGTAGGCACCCAGCCCCATGAAGGCGGCCTGCCCGAGACTCACCAGGCCGGTGTAGCCGGTGAGGATGTTCAGGCCGGTGGCGCTGGCGACGTTAATCGCGACCAGGCAGGCCAGGTAGAGCCAGTACTGGCTGGCGACGAAGGGAAACAGCGCCAGCA